>NZ_AUNJ01000053.1 GCF_000447775.1 Bacteriovorax sp. DB6_IX | reverse complement strand
ATTTAGAATAGGCAAAAGGTACCAGTATCTTTTTCTTATGAGAGTCGTGTCATTTAACGCAAACCTCATAAGGAAAAGATACTGGTACCTAGATTTCTTTTTTTATCATATAATATCTTGATGTCTGATACGCGTAAGAAAGTTTTATTAATTGGGAAGCATGAGAAGTTACTTGATCTCTTTGGCTTCTCCATTCAAAGTGAGTTCAACTTTGAGATCATTAGTCACACTAATATCTTAGAGGTCATCGAATTCTTTGAGTCTGATCAAGAAGTTGTTCTTGTCGTTGCCGATTACAACATCGGTGAGAAACTCTTTAGCAATATCTTAAAGACATTTAGCGACAGCAAACGCGAAATTCCATTTATTTCAATTGGCGTACCAAAGAAGTTTAAAGAATCAGCTGAGAATGTAGAGCTTATAAGTGATCATGTCTCTAAAGATAACGCTGTTGAGGAACTAAAAGACTCAATCAAAAAGTTCTTTCAAGAAGATAAATCAGAAGCGCCCCAAGAATACTGTGCCGTCAAATTCTCTGTTCTCACTGTATTTGAGAATCTAGAAGACGATCTCTATATAAAACTTCCAACGGGAAGATACTTAAAGATCTTCAGCGAAGGTGATGATGTTTGGGACAGTGATGTCGAGCGATACGCAAAGAAAGATGTTCACTACCTCTATCTTAAAAAATTGACTTACAACTGGCTGCTAATTTCACTTGAAAAGAATATCAAAGAAATCACAAGGGCCATTGAAGAAGGTGAAAAGCCAGAAATCACTCCATCTCAAGAAGAAAAAGAAATGGCCGTGAGAAAACTCGATAATATCGTTAAGATAGATAGAGACATGGAAAAAGAAGTTGCCGCCAAAGTGAAGAAGACGATGGCGCAGATTAAGAAAGTCCCAGCACTCTCTAAACTTCTTAAGAAGCTCATGGTTAAAAGAGATGATAATGACTACTATAAGTCACATGTTAATCTTCTCAATCAACTACTCATCGCTCTTTGCCATGCTCTCGAATGGCGTCAAGAGGCCACGATAGAGAAGCTTATTTTTGCTTCCTACCTTCATGATATAACTTTGATAAATCATCCAAAGCTTGTGAAAATTCAAACAAAAAAAGAACTAGAAGCACTAGAAGGTATTTCAGATGAAGACAAGGAGCTTTTTCTAAGTCACCCTGAAAAGATCGCTGAGATTGTCGATAAAATGCCAGAGGCTCCGATGGATGCAAATACTATCGTCGCTCAACACCATGAAAGACCGGATGGTACAGGTTTTCCTCATGGATTTACGGCAAACAGAATCCATCCTCAATCAGCGCTATTTATTATTGCCCATGATCTCGTAAATTATATTATTGATGATGAGAATTGGGAGATGAAGAAGTTTATTGAACAGGCAAAGACCAAGTACAACGGATCAAATTTTACCAAAGTGATCCGCGCCTTGAGTAGTATTAAATTCTAATTCAAAAGTTCTTTGGCTCTGTTAAAATCGATAACGCCAAAAGTGGCCTGAATGCCATCAACTTTAAGAGCACTCTGCTCCATGGCCTTCTTTATCTCAAGTGCACTCTTACTTGGGTAGAGCTCCTTTAATTTGGCGGCGATATTTAAGGCCATTGGCGAGGCCATTGAAGTTCCAGAATATCTTATCTCAAGTCCTCCTAAGAGAGCTCCATTAACCTTTGTCCCTGGAGCGAAGAGATCAACATAGTTGTCACTATAGTTTGAGAAATCGGCCATTTCATAATTATTATCAGTACGCCAGTCAGCATCATTAGTGGCACCAATTGTCACAACATTATCCATTTTATAACAAGCAGGATAGAGACAGTTAAAGCGTCCCCCACTGAAGAGCTTCCCATCATTACCGGCCGCGACGAAGAAAACAGTTTCCGGGTTATCTGAAATCAACTTCTGAAGATTCATCAATGTCTTGCGTGGAAGATCACCAGTAGCATAATGTGGGAATGAAAAGCTCATATTCACAAAATCAACTTTTTCGGCCTTTAATTTACTTGAAATTAATTCAAGATATTTAGCATCTCCATAATCTCCAGCAAAAGGTAAGAAAGAAGTGTCTTCAAGATCTCTTAGAGCAAGGGAGGCAACATGAGTTCCATGGGAATCAATCTTTCCGGCCCTTCTCAATGAAATAGTTTCAAAGGGAATTCCAAATTGCTTTGGAGTATAAATAGAATCTGAAAAATCAGACATCCCATCGAATCCTGCCGCAAACTTCGTAAAGTTCAAATCGCCATTTTCGTCGTAGAATGTTCCAAGATAGTTATCAATCAGACCATCTTGATCATTATCAATTCCATCTATAGGATCTCTTTCATTAACAAGGATATGATCGATAAGATCAGGGTGTTGATGATCGAAGCCAGAATCAATAATCGCGATCTTTACACTGGCATTGGCCTTTCCAGATGGAAGAATCCCGATCTTATTTTGGTGATACTCACCTATTTGATTTCCCTCAAGATCAGTGATGGAAAAACCAATAATTCTGCCAGCATCATAAATAAACTGATAAGTCATCGTATGCTGATTATTTTCAATGATCTTTCTCTTGGTCTTGATTCCTTTTTCTAATATATCAATACTCTCAAGCTCTTTAGTCCGAGGATGAAAACCATATTGCTCTAGAACAATGAGATCCTCCCCAACTTTAAGTAACCTTCTCTTTTCACGTAATTCTTCTCCATAGAAGCGCGACTCAAGATAGGAATCATCCTGATCGTTATACTCAAAAGTTCTCTTGGCCGTAGCATTTCCTGAAGTTGAAAAACTTATCGAGCTATGTAATTTGCCTTCACGATAAACCTCTTTAACGGAAATTTTATCAGGATAACTCTCAAAGTAAGTCTCCACCACTTTAGTCCCATCTTCTTGAGTGCAGGTGATAACTCTTTGCTTATCAACTTGCTCATGACAAATTTCGCTACCAACAGCACTAAATGATTGTAGTGACAAAACTAATAAGGCCAATAATAATTTATGCGACATCAAACCTCCGAGATGCTGATTTATAGCACAAAAGAACGCAGCGCAACACAAAGATTGTAAAATACACTTAAGTGATAGAACCAGCACGGATTTTCAAGTACTTGGAAAGACAATGACACCTTCGGTCTATCCAAAAGAGAATGGAATTCCTAAAATATTTCGAATACTTATTAAAGGCTCAGGCCATGGATGGAAGATGGAAAATATCATTGTCGATTATTCTTTTAAGGATAATGAGCACGTAGCTCTCATTAAACTTAATAGACCAAAGGTTCTTAATGCCTTAACAACAGATCTTATTAAAGAGTTAGTAGAGACACTCTACAAAATCGAAGATGATCCAAAAATCAGATGTACGATCCTAACAGGAAATGACAAGGCCTTTGCAGCAGGTGCAGATATCGCCCAAATGGTTGAGGCCACGGCCATTGACCAGCTTCAAAGTGAGAGATATCGCTACCTACAACAATTTAATCTACTGACAAAACCTATCATCGCCGCCGTCAATGGTTTCGCCCTAGGTGGCGGTTGTGAATTGGCGATGATGTGTGATCTCATCATTGCTGGGGATTCGGCCAAGTTTGGTCAACCAGAAATAAAAATCGGAACAATACCAGGTGCCGGTGGTAGCCAAAGACTAACGAGAGCTATTGGAAAATCTAAGGCCATGATGCTTGCCCTGACTGGTGATATGATTAATGCAAGACAAGCTGATGAATGGGGCCTAGTTGCTAAAGTTGTCCCTTCGATGACTCTACTAGATGAGGCCTACCAATTGGCCAAGACAATCTCACAAAGAGCACCTGTTGCGGTTCAACTTTGCAAGCAATCTGTGAATAAAGCCTATGAGATGAGTTTAAGTGATGCTCTTGATTACGAAAGAAGAAGTTACTATCTGACATTTTCTTCAGAGGATCAAAAGGAAGGAATGCGGGCCTTTTTAGAAAAGCGTGCTCCAGAATATAAAGGGAAGTAATTATGAGTGAATTTAAAAATATTATAGTCACAAAAGAAAACTTTACGGGAACGATTAAAATTAATCGTCCAGAAGTCTATGGTGCATTAACAAAAGAGGCCAAACTAGAAATCATTAAGGCCGTTCGTCAATTGAATAAAGAAGATGAAGTTGGATGTATAGTACTTACTTCAGAAGGTAAGGCCTTTTGTTCTGGACAGGATCTCAACGACAGAACAGTCCAGGCCGGTGAAGGTGCAGTCGATTTAGGAAAAACACTTGAAACAGAGTGGAACCCTCTTGTTAATGCAATTAGAGAGTCAAAGAAGATTGTAATTGGAGCGATTAATGGTGTCTGTGCAGGTGCAGGCGTCTCTGTTGCTCTTGCCTGTGACCTTGTCGTGGCACACCCAAAAGCAAAGTTTGTTTCAGGTTTTTCAAAACTCGGTCTTTGCCCAGATGCGGGTTCAACATTTGCCTTCACAAGAGCTCTTGGTGAAAAGAAGGCCTTAGAATTCTTCCTCTTTAACGAGGCCCTGAGTGCTGAAGAAATGAACCGCGTCGGTTTAGTAAATAGTGTTTCAGAAGAATTCTTAGACCAAGCTTATACATGGGCACAGAAAATCAACTGCATGGCCCCTCTAAGTCTCAGAGCGATGAAAGAGAATATAGGAATGGCGATAGATTCAACATATAATGAATCTATGGATAGAGAAACTCAGTCCCAAAGATTCCTAGGTAATTCTGAGGACTATCAAGAAGGACTGAACGCATTCTTTGAAAAAAGAGAACCAAAATTTTTAGGAAAATAATTAAGGAGAATTAAATGGCAGCAAGAGAGTACACAGAAGAAGAACTAACGCTATTTCAAGAAATTGAAAATGGAAGAACATTCGATAAGGGTGAAGAGCTTCCACCACTTTATAAGAAGGCCCTTAAAAATCTACTTTGGATGCAACACGACTCTGAATATTCAGGATCTTTAGGTTATGCACCATGGATCGAAAAAGCACCAACGATGCAAGAAAAAGTTGTTGTTGCACAAATCGTAAAAGATGAAATGAGACACGCTTCCGTGATCTATAAGTTACTAGAAGGTCTTGGTGAAGATGTGATGTCACATATCGAAAAGACAGAACTTGGATTTAAAATGGAAGAAGATACTGCAAATATCGGTTTCCAAAGATTGAAAGAGGATTACAGAGTTAATATCTTCTACTACGGAATTAACTATTGGGAAGACTTCATTCTTTTTAACTTCCTCATGGATAGAGCTGCAGGACACCAATTGGAAGACACTCTGGACTCAAGCTATCTTCCATGGAAAAAAGGGATTGAAGGAATCTACAAAGAAGAGATCATGCACCTTGCCCATGGTGACAAGTGGATTAAAATTCTTGCTAAAGGTGAAAATAAAGAGTTCCTACAAGAAAGACTTAATCTTTGGTGGCCAAGAGTTATGAATGTCTTTGGATCAACAAAGGGAAGATCAAACGATCTCTACGTGAAGCTTGGTTTAAAGAAGAGAACTAATGCGGTTGTTAGAGATGTCTTTGTTAAAGAAGTCCAAGACATGTGTGATCAAGCAGGTCTTATCCTTCCAGAGTACAGAGAAGAAGAACAACCTCAAAGATAGCTTAAAGATAGTTTAAAGTTAGTTTAAAGGTAATTTAAGACAATCACACCCAAGCTCACAATGATGGCCTAAAAAAAAAGGCCATCATGCTTATTTAAGGAAGAATAATGGAAATCAACAAAGTTCTAGTTGTTGGATCAGGGACGATGGGACGCGGAATCGCACAATGGTTTGCGCAACAAGGGGTTAACGTCGAGTTAATCGATGCAGTCTTTGAAGTTGCCCTCTCCGCACAAGAGACAATTCATCACTCATGGCACAAACTTTTGGACAAAGGTAAATTTTCGGCAAGTGAAGTCGAGGCCTTTAAAAAGAATCTTAAGCCAGTTGAAATGAGTGAGCATTCTCATGATTGCGACCTAGTGATTGAGGCCATCATTGAAAACCTCGATATCAAAAGAGAGCTCTTTCAAAAGATTGATCTCAACATGAAAGAAGAATGTATTATTGCCTCTAACACTTCGAGTATTCCTATTACAACCCTTGCCAGAGACCTTAGTGAGAAGAGAAAGAAGCGTACCTTAGGATTACACTTCTTTAACCCTGCTCCTATTATGAAGTTAGTTGAAATTATTCAAACCCCATGGCTTGATAAGCAAGTATCAGATGAGCTCTTTGATTGGTTCTCAAAGAGATCAAAGAAGCCAGCAATCTGTCAGGACTCTCCAGGATTTATTGTTAATAGAGTTGCCAGAAGTTTCTACGGGGAAGCTCTACATATTCTAGAAAATCATAATCAAGAGAGAATTGAAGAACTCGACAGAGTCATGACAAGTGTTGGAGGTTTTAGAATGGGACCATTTACACTCATGGACCTTATTGGAATTGATGTCAATTACGATGTCACACAGAGTGTATGGAAATCTTTTTACAATGAACCACGATTTAGACCACATCGCATTCAACGAGAAATGGTTGAAAGTGGAAGAACAGGAAGAAAGACCCAAGAAGGATTTTATAAATATGAGAAATAGACTTATCCTCACCTCTTATAATCACCCGCTCGCTTCAAAATTTAAGTCAAAAGACTTTAAGTCACTTGAAGTTGATCCTGTGGCAATCTGGGAACTTGACGCCTCAGACTTTGAAGAAGCTGATATTGTCTATGACTTCACTTGTTTTGATAGAGAATCAAAACTGATTTATATGAGAAGATATCACAATTCTACGATGGTGATATTATAAGTGACATGACAATTAATTGGGGGGAATACCTACTGGAGCACTACCCTCAAATTTCCGGCGCCTTTGCAGGGGCCTTTTTCAGTCCAAATAAAACCATAGAAATTTATACAAAAGATCTCGAAGTCTATGAAGAGGCCACAGACTTTTTTAAACTGATTGGTTTTGAATTAGAGTCGGTCAATAACGTCGGGATTTGCTTTAATTATCCTCGTATCATTTCCATGATTATCAATGAGGCCTATTTCTCACTTGAAGACAAAATGGCCACGGTAGAAGATATCGATACGGCCATGAAATATGGGGTCAATTATCCTCTAGGTCCATTTGAGTGGGCACAACAAATTGGGCATGACAAGATTGTGCAGGTGCTCGATGAATTGCACCAAGTGACAGGAGATCCTAGATATAGGGCCAGTAGAAAGTTAAGAATCCACTTATAAGGAGATAGAATGAAACCAACATATATTATACATGCCAAGAGAACACCTATTGGACGACTTGGAGGAAAACTCTCACACGTCAGAGTTGACGATATGCTAGCTCACCTCTTTAAAAATTTTAAAGAGAGTTTTGACTTTGATATGAGTGAAATTGATGATGTCATCGCCGGTTGCGCTAATCAGGCGGGAGAAGATAATAGAAACCTTGCACGTATGTCTGCTCTATTAGCGGGACTTCCATTTGAGGTGCCAGGAGTTACAATGAATAGGCTTTGTGCCTCTTCATTAGATGCAATTATTGATGGTTGGGCCAGAATCCAATCAGGGATGGCCGACTGTATTCTTGTTGGTGGAGCAGAAAGCATGACAAGAGCGCCACTTGTCGTTTCCAAGGGGAGCACACCATTTGGTAGAGACTCTCAAATGTTTGATACAACTTTTGGTTGGCGTTTTCCCAATCCGAAGATGAAGGAAATGTTTCCTCTTTATGGCATGGGTGAAACAGCAGAAGAAGTTGCCCAAAAATTAAATATCTCAAGAGAAGATCAAGATATATTCGCTTTAAAGTCACATCAAAAGGCGATTGCTGCTTGGGAAGCAGGGAAATTTGATAATGAGGTTCTACCTGTTGAAGTTCAGCTAAGAAAGGAAAGCTTCACAGTCTCAAGAGACGAAGGGCCAAGGGCCGATACAACTCTTGAAAAAATGAATAAGCTTAGAGCTGTTTTTAAAAAGGATGGAACAGTTACTGCGGGAAATGCCTCATCAATGAATGATGGTGCCGCCTGTGTCGCACTTGTTTCTGAGGACTTTTTAAAAAGACATAATTTAACTCCCCTGGCTGAAATTACAGGAGCAGGAGTGAGAGGTATTCATCCAAATATCATGGGTCTTGGTCCTGTTGAATCAACACGCAGACTTATGAATAAATTTGGAAAGAAGATTTCTGATTTTGATGTCGTTGAATTAAACGAAGCTTTTGCAGCTCAGAGTTTGGGATGTATTCGAGAGCTTGGTCTAGATGAAGAAATCGTCAATCTCAATGGAGGGGCCATTTCTCTAGGACACCCACTGGGATGCTCAGGGGCCAGAATTGTCACAACAATGACTCATATTATGCAAAATGATAAGGCACTAAAAGAAGGTCTTGCTTCAATGTGTGTTGGAGTTGGACAAGGAGTTTCCTTATCTTTAAGAAACTGCTAGCCCTAGGGCCAGCAGTTTACTCTATCGCTTATTTTAATGACAAGATGGTAAGGTGAAAGTCAGATAGAAATTTCCATCGATATAAATATCAAGATCGAAATCCCCAAATAACGTCTTCTCTATTCGAGACTTGATTCTCTTTGTCTTATAGCATCTATCAATATTCTTTCTACGAATCTCATAAGATGTATAAAGAGAAGGATAGAATTCACAGGCCTCAATGTCGTCATAGATATTACTTATACACTCTGGGTGATCAATCTTATAGAACGACTTGGATGTTCTATTTCTATGAGAAATATTAATCACCTTACTAACGACCTGTTGCTTCTTTGTTAAGAAAATTTCGGTAAGGGTTTTAAAGAATTGTCCAATTGTATTTCGACTTCTTTGAACTTCACACTCTTCTTTAACAGTGTCTTCTATCTCGTATCCAGGAAATAACTCAGGAAAACTATTCACGATACATGATAGTGGCGATGAATACATCAAAGAGCGTCCGGCCTTTCCGCTCATAAAACGATCATACTCACCAGTTCTCTTCTCACTGCCCCAAACAAGTCCTGTAACAGCGCCATTTGAATCAATTAGCCCCGCACCAAGATCACCCTTATCTATCTTACAGTTTTTAAAGGCGACTGTTTTATCATTACTTGATCTTCCCTCTGGAAAGACAACATTCTTCTTTGTACGTCGACAAAACTGAGTTTTTCTCAATTCAAAATTATCATTTTGATATGTCTATTAGCACTCCAAAATGAGTAGGCCCTATATTCTGAAAACCCTGCGAGATTGAAGCTGACTGGAGTCACATCCAACTCTCGATCTAATCTCACAAGAGCAAAGTCAGTCTTATAGAGTTTACTATGTTCATCGGCCTTGTAAACAACCTCTGAGCAAAGGGCCGTATTATTGTGAATATCTTTAACCGCAAGATTGCTCTCACAAAGATCGCGTGAGTCGATATAAGCATCTTTTATACATTTAGAACTTGTGAGAATTAAGTCTTTGGCAACAAAGAAACCAGAGCAATGAAAGTTTTCGGCCCTTGGGTTCTTACCATTAAGAATAAGCCCAAAAGAATCTGGGCAATCATTATTTGCGCTTCCACATTTAAAATTTATTTTCTCTGCGAGCTCGTTGACATTCTTCGTCTCGATTCCCTGTGTGCCTCTTACGGTGCCCGTTGGAGCAGAACCTTTTCCAGCACCACAGCCCACGAGTGTCCCCATCACAAAGAGCTTTGATAATCTTTTAAACATTCTATGCCTCATTAGTCTTGTAAAATATCTGACAAAATAAATCATATTTAACAAGGTGTGTCCATCCTGAGGACCTATTCTAATGAAAAAATAACAAAAAGCTTGCAACAATGCGTCATTATGGTAGTTTTTTGCTCATGAAAATCGTAAGTGCCTGTTTGGCCGGTGTGAATTGTCGTTACGACTGTAAGCATCAAGAAAGAAATGAAATCGTAGAAATGGTCAAATCTGGCCAGGCCCTACCTGTTTGTCCAGAACAACTAGGAGGACTCTCTACTCCTCGTGAGCCAGCGGAAATCCAGGGCGACAAGGTCATTTCCAAATCAGGTAAGGATGTCACAAGCGAATACCTACTCGGTGCCGAGCAAGCTCTCAAGCTTGCAAAAATTAGTGGAGCAACTGAAGCTCTTCTAAAAAGTAAGTCGCCAATGTGCGGTCATGGAAAGATTTATGATGGCACATACTCAGGAAAACTTATTGATGGTGATGGGATTTTTGCCAATCTTCTTAAAAAGAATGGCATAAAAGTAAAATCTATTGATTAGTAAGCCTTATAAAATCAGTAATCTGAAAGAGAAATCTAAAAGTTAAAGCTTTTCTTAATTGAAAATAAGATGAGCTT
>NZ_AUNJ01000052.1 GCF_000447775.1 Bacteriovorax sp. DB6_IX | reverse complement strand
AAGATTCCTCCATAATGAGCAACTTTCTGAGTTTCATAACGAATAGAACTTACTTTTAATTTTTCAAACAATTCAAAATTAAGATCTTTAACTACTTTTGAGGTATTTGAGAAAAATGTATTTCCCCCTTGGACTTCATTCTCAACACAGTAGAATGCTAAGATCGCAGGTACTTCATGAAAAGCCCCATCCCAATGTAGGGGAACGGCTTCATTTGAAAAAATATAGTTAGGACTATTCTTTTTATTTGTTAGATTTAGAAGATGTCCAAAATCCCATTCAACAAATGGCTTCGTTTCAGATGTTGATAAGCTATGACAAATCAGAGCATACTCATCATCATTCAATTCAAAATCAATTTTTATGAGTAAGAGCTTTTTTTCAAAGATTATCTCTCTCAGTTTAGGCAATGCCACTCTAAGCTCGTCTTTCTTTGAAAATCTCAATACTTTTGGAGATAAGCTCATTACGCACTCATTATTTCAAAGAAAGCATGACCATTGCTATCCTTTAAAATAGCACCGGCCTTGAGAGCATCATGGTGTCTCATAAGACAAAAATTATTATTCACAAGTACTGGAACTCTGTGCCAAGGTGTTCCCCACTTTTCTTCTCCAGGTAATAATTTTACTGGAAACTTTAAAGAGCTTAAGCTTTGAGGATGAATACTAAGACGAAAGGCATGAGGGAACATTCTTTCAACCAAAGCACTCCATGCATTAGATCTTAGAACCACTTTGTAGGCTCGCTCTTTCGCCATTTTATGAATTTGATTCTTCGATTTGTTTTCAATGATATTTGTAAAGTCTTCTTTTAGAAATCGGTGAATTCCATTAAAGAGTGTTCTTATCTCAGAATCTCTTTTAACTTCATCTCTCAATGATTCCTCAGTTTTAGAAAATTGCTTCTCTAAATGAAATCTCATCTGATCAAAAGAAAGCTTTGAGTCATACTTATCTTCTAAGTCAAAAAAACGAATATTCTCAAAATGGTATAACGCGACGATGGCCTTAAGTTCTTCTCTATAAAGAGAGACATCGTCTTCCTCTACACCGACGAGATCACTAAAAACACGCCCATCAGAACAGATAAGAACTTCAGCTCCACCTTCATGTATCTTACTTACTCTTTTTGCAAAGTCATTAAGATGCTTTAGTGACTGAACCTCACCCATATCAGGAAAGCTAGATAATGTCTTTCACGGTTTGCACTCTTGGCCGGAAATGCAGGGAATATAAAAGTAATTTTCTCATTGAGACCAATAGCTGTTGTTAATTTATATGTATGTATGGGATGAAATTCTTCTACCGAAGCAACTTCTACATTAAAATTCGAGAACTTATGTAGCTCCTCTAGAATCATTCCAACTTTATTCTTTATTGATAAATTTTCCATATCTCCTCCTTCACAGGACAGAGAATATTGGACTTCCAGTCATAAATACAATATTGTCTAACTATAATTACCATAGGAAAAACTTATAATGATTTCTCCTTCAGATCTAGAATACTTTATTGAAATATCAGCAACAAAGAACCTCTCTCGTGCGGCAGAAAGGATTGGTATATCACAACCCTCTCTCACTCTTGCCATCAAGAGAATAGAAGATGAACTAGGTGTTAGTATTTTTATTAGGTCAAAGAAAGGAGTCTCACTGACGAAAGCAGGTGCTCACTTACTCAAACACGCCAAGCAAATGCAACAATTTTGGGGGCAGATAAAATCTGAAGCTTCTGCTTCAGTTAACGAAGTCACAGGTGTCCTAAAGCTTGGCTGTCACCCCTCTGTCGGTCTTTACACTCTAGATAAATTCTTACCTAAAGTACTAGGGAAAAACTCTGAGCTAGACTTTGAGCTTACTCATGACCTCTCAAGGAAGGTGACAGAACAAATTATTTCACTTGAATTGGATATTGGTCTTGTTATCAACCCCGTAAAACATCCTGATCTCGTTATTCAAGATCTCTTTGATGATATTGTCACCCTTTGGGAGTCTAAGAAAACTTATCAAAACCATGATGTACTTATTTGTGATCCCTCACTCTTGCAAACTCAGGATATCCAAAAAAATTTAAAGAAGAAGGGCTTCAGCTTTTCAAGAGTTATTACAAGTAATAGTTTAGAGAATATCGCAAACCTTATTAACTCAGGGGCAGGAGTTGGAATTCTTCCAACCAGAGTGGCCAACAAAATCGCTAACAAAGGCATCCAAGAAATAGAAAATGCTCCAAGGTTTAAAGACACTCTCTCTGTCATCTATCGTATAGAAAATAGGAATGTAAAATCTATTCAATACTTAGTTGGTGAAATTATAAAGAGCCTCAAATAGTATTTCTAAGAGGCGAGACTTTTGGTTTCTCTAAAATACTTCGTTAGGCAATCAACTACACAATCTTTTTTAAGTGGTTTCTCGATATAATCATTCATACCACATTCAAAGCCTTTTT
>NZ_AUNJ01000051.1 GCF_000447775.1 Bacteriovorax sp. DB6_IX | reverse complement strand
AAGCTCTCTTCTTTCTTTTATACTATCAGAGACATCTGCGCTGATCATAACTTCTTTGGTGTGGGTTTGAAAATCACTAAAGCGTATCTTGATTGAGATATGCGAGATCTCTCTATTCTTTAAATGAAACTCATCCATATGTTTGAGTCGTTCTTGATATTTCAGGATGAGAATCTGATATTCTTGTTCAAATCTTTCAAGGTCTGAAAAAGCCTCGTAGAAAGTTCTCTCTATACCGAAACTCTTTCTTTGACGTCTCTGTTTTACTCGACTATTGCTAATCCCGTGACAGGCCTCATAGAGATCTAAAGCACTTCTTTTACCAAAAATTGAAATAAGATCAAAGAGGTCTCTTTTTAAGACATCGCCACACTTAATGAGCCCATAGCGCTCCATCTTCATGGCACTAACTTTACCAATACCTGGGATTTTCTTAAGCGGCAGATCTTTTATAAACTCAAGTCTTTGCTCTGGAGTAATTACGAAGAGTCCGTTTGGCTTTTTCCAGTCACTTGCTATTTTGGCCAGCATCTTATTAAAAGAGACTCCTGCACTTGCGGTAAGCCCTGTGACTTCATAGATTTCTTTTTGAATGGCCTTAGCAATCATTGAGGCCGATCCATTAAAGTGAGATGAATTTGTCACATCCAAGTAGGCCTCATCAAGTGATAAGGGTTCTACCAAGTCAGTGTACTTGTAAAAGATCTGCCGAATTTGAGCTGATATTTTTTCGTATTTTCTAAAATTAGGGGGAATAAGTTTTAAGTTAGGGCATAGCTTAAAGGCCTTAAAAGTCGGCATGGCCGCCCTAACTCCAAACTCTCTGGCCTTATAGTTACTCGTGCACAGAACACCTTTGGTCTTAGAAGGCCCACCAATTGCGATAGGATGATTCTTTAAAGAGGGATTATCCCTCATTTCTACAGCGGCGTAGAAACAGTCCATATCAATGTGAATGATTTTAAACTCCTTCTGGTGAAAGAGTCCGAGATCTTTACTCATAGCTTCTAAGCAGTCCTACGACAATTCCAGCAATCCTAAAGTCTTGTTCTGGTCCAATGATAAATGGTTTCAATCTTTCATTTGCTGGATGGAGTTCAATACTCTGTGATTTCTTAAAGAACTTTTTCACTGTGGCCTCTTCATCGACAACAGCAATGACTGTCTGGCCTTGATTTGCATTGGCCTGCTGCCTACAGACAAGAATGTCACCATCGTGGATGCCATCTTCGATCATAGAATCACCACAAACATTAAGAGCATAATACTTTCCAGGTTTTCCCATCATATGCGTTGGAACAAATGTTGTTTCACTTGGATTCTCTAGGGCCTCAATAGGGTTTCCTGCTGCCACATCTCCTAAAAGTGGAATTTCTTCAAATTGTTGAGCACTCATAGGTGGGGCCGAGGGCTGGGAAGGTATTGGGATTTGGTTTTCAACTTCTTCAATAACTCGAATCCCTCGTCTTGCATTCCAATCCATTTCGATCAGTTCAGCCTCAATGAGATACTTCATATAGCGATTGACGGAACCAAAGGATTTGAGACCGAAGTGCTCTTTAATTTCCTTTTGAGTCGGTGCAAAGCTATTTTCTGCAAGATAATTTCTAATATAGTCGTAAACTTCTTTCTGTTTCTTTGTAAGTGCCATAACTCTATTGTGTGCGTAAGTGTAGCGTAAGTCAAGCGTAAGTTGCGTAAGTTTCATGTAATTATTACAGGCTTTTCACAACTGAAACTAATAGATTTATAAAAATGTATAAATCTTTCTAACATATGGAAATGACAGGAATTTTTAATTGACGGATAAGGCCGCTGAAAACTATTGTGAGGCCACAGATAAACAATCACAGGGAGACCCTATGTTAAAGTTCTTAATTGCATCACTATTAACAGCTAATTTTGCACTTGCCGCTAATAAGCAAGTTATTGAATTAGACTTTGATAGAGACGCAGATCCACACTTCGAAATTTCAAGAGTTGAAATTGTCGAGCACGAAGAAGTTAAGGCCAACTACGTAGTTGAAAAAGCAGGTATTAAAGATGTTGTTATGATCGTTGATTCGATTATTGCTATCGGAAAGAAAATCTGGCCAATCATTGAAGCGGGTAAACCGGTTGTTGACGTCAATATGGGACGTGGAATCTCAGTCATTCCTTTCAAGGGACAAGATCAAATTGATGCTGTTTTCTTCGATATGGAAAGATGGTCAGCGCCAAAGGCCAAGTCATATACTGTGACTTATAAGAATGGTCTTAGAGCTGCTGTTATTTCATTCACATATACTGTTATGTTTCAGTATGGTGGACAGTATGAAGGAAAAGGAAAGTACCTCGCAGGTATTAATGTCGTTGCTCAAGATGTTGAAGTTGCATGGGGATTCAAATTCAATGCTTCATCTGAATTAATGCAAATTTCTAACCACGGAACGAAAGAAGATCGTGTTGCAGGTGCCACATTTAAAATCAAGTATACTGCAGAATCTTTTCTTAAAAAGATCAAAAATGAGACATCATTCCACGTTATGGGGAATGGGCAGTTAATCAAGTATTAATTAAAAAAATAGAGACGTTATGAGAGAGGGAAGTCAGAGGACTTCCCTTTTTTTATTTGAACTGCTGGGTCTATTCTTGATTTTTTTGAAAATTAATTTGAAGAACAAAATACAGAAAAATATTAACTGTCGCTAGAAACATAAGCGTGAGAACAATGGCAAGTGAGTACATTGATTTCGGCTTAAAATTAACAAGATGACGTATACTAATAATTCTCCAAGGCTCACCTAAGATATTCATCGAATAGTCATTATAAATCTTTGCATCACTTCGCGATGTTCGAGAGCGTAGTTGCTGAAGCTTTAAAATCTTGAAGTTCGTCAATTCGGCATAACGAAATTTATCATAGACATTATTGGTATTTTCAATCTTCATGAGGCGCCATTCTGGCTTGTTTGAACTAAAGATGATGCCATCAGGGTTGATTAGGAGAATAGAATCGTCGTGACTTGCTAGATACTGATCAATTTCTTCGAAATTTCTTTTTAAAACTAGAACACTTGTAATGCGATCATTCTTATAAATAGGGGAAGAGAAGTAGATTCCTCTTTTCTTTGTTGTGACTCCAATAGCAGTGTAGACAAAGTTGTCTCCCATGATGGCATTTTTAAAGTAGGGTCTAAACCCATAATTCTTTCCTGTGATATCTGGTTCACGAGGGTTTCTTACCATATGAGTGACGGTTCCACTTCTATCAAGTAGGTAGACTATATCTGCGTTGGTGACATCTTTTATGATATTAAGCTTATTTGAAACGTCTTTTGTGAAATCCATTTCTAACTTAGTTAGAAGCGAGGAAACAGTTTTTCCTTCGTTGTAGAAATAGTCCTTACGAATTTGAGTCGCTAGAAAGTGAATATCTTTTGTGTGTTGTTCTTTGGCCTTTTCTAAGAAGGCGCTATTGATCCATTGGTACGTAACTATTGACACCAAAATAATGGTGAGATTAGCAATCACGTAATAGGTAATATTGTTGCTCTTTCTTTGTGGCATATAATGATCTCTTTCATACTATTTTAGCATGAAAGTGATCACTGTCTTGAATAAATTTTTCCTGCCGATTGACGTTTTATATCAAGTTCTATGTCACCATTTTCATGTAACTTTAAAAATTTATGGATAATTGTAGGATCATCTGTCATCAGTGGTGTGTTGAGACACTTAACCAAGTCTTCTTGATTAATTCTATTGACGTCATAAGAAGATTCTTCCCCATTTAGTGTCATCGTTATTGTATCCTCGGCCAGTCTCTTGGCCCTTGAGAAATTCGATTTTTCTTCAATCAACTCAATCGGTGATTCTTTTTTTATAAAACATCTTGTTCCATCTAAGAGTTCAATTTCTCTCGTCTGGATATACTTATTTGTGAGTCCTTTTTTAAATGTAATTTCATACTCAAGGCCATCAACTTGTGTTTTAAAGATTTGATTGGCATTTTCATTAAGAAATCTTTCAGTCCTATCAATGGCCTCATTCTTATAAATGGCAAGTTCATATTCTTCAAAATCTATTTCAGATGTATCGACATCATTTTCAAAGTTCTTCGTGAAGAGCTGCTTCGAAATTATCGAGTCGTGGCTTCCTACAATTGTCACCTTTTGATTACTGCTCAGAAAGGGAGAGAGCCATGGTGACTCTGTATTAGGAGCAATTCTTCCTTCCACTTTTGCCTCGAGTTTTCCATACTCGTAAATACCACTATAGACAAAGACTGCTTCGTTATTTTCTAATTCTATATTTTGCTCGCACTCGCGCTTACAACCCTCTTTATTTTCATCTTGGAGTCGAGAGACTACTGAGCGCTCTTGTTTTAAACTCTTCTTTATTAACTTCTTACTGATTGAGATTTCTTCTTTACAGATATCATCTGATTTCTCATCTAGGTCAGTGAAGCCCTTCACTGTTTCAACAAAAATATCATCGCCTTCAACTCTCACCACAGTTTTAGTTGTTCTAATCTTTTGAAAATTACAATCAATATTGAGTTTTTGATAACGAGTGAGTCTTGTGGCCTGAATTTCATCAGAAATAAGCTGTTGTCCTACTTGAGGAGTTGAGCTTGCAAAGAGAGTGTCAAAGTTTGTGGCAGAGTTATCAGGGATAACACGGTTGCTCTGCTCGCTACAAGAGGCCAGCAAGACTGTCATAGCAATTAGGTGGCAAGCTTTCATAGAGTTCTTAAACTTTTTGCTCATTCTTATTTCCTGTAGAGTTCAAAATTGACATCTTTTTATTAAGACTTTCTTCTAACTATATAGAAATTCGAGCACGCTTTGTGAAGTTATGAAATATTTATGGGGGCCGTCTCAATTTTAGACATTTTCAAATAGGGGAATTTAGGGGAGAATTCTCTCATGAAAAACTTATCTATGTTATTGATATTCTTGAGTTTGACCCTCGGCTGTTCTGGTACCCAGCACAAGGGCCCTGTAAGTGATCATTTTGATGGTCAGAGATTCTACAACCCATGGGGTGTTAATGTTGATAAGGGTCTTTTTGAGCTCTTAAAATGGCGATTTACAGGAGAGCGTAAGCAGTGGCCACAATGGGTGAAGATTGATCAACAGACTGTTCCTAGCAAGAGAGTTGAAAAAGGTGAGATTTCGGTAACTTTCATAAATCATGCAACTGTCTTATTACAAATTGATGGTAAGAACCTTCTCTTTGATCCTGTCTGGTCTCAAAGAGTTTCTCCTTTTACATGGATTGGCCCAAAGCGAGTGAAAAAGCCAGGTATCAAAATAGAGGATATGCCTCCTATTGATATGATACTTATCAGTCATAATCATTATGATCATATGGATCTAAAAACGTTACAATACTTCATGAAAAGAGATAATCCGAAGTTGGTTGTCGGTCTAGGAAGTCAGACCTATCTTGATGAGATTGCGAAGGCCGATGAGCTTGATTGGTATCAATCGATCAATCTCGATGGGCTAAAGATCACTTTCACTCCTTGTCAGCATTGGTCTAAGCGAGGTCTATTTGATCGCAATAAGAGCCTTTGGGGGGCATTTGTTGTTGAAGGCTCCAAGAAGGTTTACTTTGGTGGCGACTCTGGCTATGGCCCACATTTTAAAGAGGCCTATAAGAAGTTTGGTGCCTTTGACTTGGCCTTCTTACCAATCGGTGCCTATGAGCCTCGATGGTTTATGAAGCAGCAACATATTAATCCGCAAGAGGCCATTCAGGCCCATGTGGATTTAAAGTCTAAGCAGTCAATTGGAATTCACTTTGGAACCTTTCAGTTAACAGATGAAGGAATTGATGAGCCAGAAAATGATCTTTTAAAACAGATGGAAATTATGGGCCTAGGTAAAAACGAATTCATCGTGCCTAAGAATGGTCAAAGTTTCAAAATTATGCATTAATAACAATAGTTTAGCGTGTGATAAACCTAAACTATCGGCCTATAGAAAAAGAATCATTTTCTCTATAAGAGTTTTAGTCGATAATGATTATAGAAATTAAACGGAGGCGAATATGAGTACAAATCAATTATTAAGATTACTACAAGCGGATGCACAAGTTTTCTATTTCAAGTTACACAATCTTCACTGGAATGTAACAGGAATGATGTTTGCACCACTACATGAGAAGACAGAACTTCTCTACAATGATTTTGCAGTGACTTTTGATGATCTTGCAGAAAGACAATTACAACTCCATTCAACACCAGTTGTAACTTTAAAAGACTCTCTTGAGATTAGTCGTATTCAAGAAACAAATGAAACGAAGTTTACAGCACAACAAGTTGTGAATACTCTGATTGATGATCTAAACCATTTTCATAAAGAGTTTAGAAAGCTTTCGGAGGTATCTGAAGGTGATTCAACAACTCAGGCCTATGCCGATGATAAAGTGGCATGGCTTGAAAAAGAATTATGGATGCTAAGAGCAATGAATTCATAAAAAAGAAGGCCTCATGTTGAGGCCTTTCTTATTTCTTGTGGCACATTTGTTGTGCTTCTCTGTAATCCGTATGATCAGGATTTTCAAACTCACTTTTTAAATAAGTTTTCTGACAAGGGTCGCTGGCAATACCACGTGTTCCAGAAAAACTTGAACATGAAGTTATGGCCAAGGCCACGAGTGCAAGTGTCATGCATTTTACAATATTCGACATCATTCCCCCTTAAGTTTATATGGTAACTTCTTATCGGATTGAGATGTTGGATTATTGAAATTTAGTGGTTGTTTCGCTTGGATTTCGAGAGGTTAAGAGGCACCGACAGGGCCGGTGCCAAAAGGCAAAATTATGATTTCTTTGCGTCTTTTTTTGCACAACAAGACTTGGCCTTTTTCTGGCTCCTGTCACATTGCTTCTTTGCATGGTCTTTCTTGCATCCTTTCTTTGTGCAATCTTTCATCTTGGCACAGTCTTTACCAGCTCTTTTACACTGTTTTGCACAGTCAGCATGTTTGCTGTGACAATCTTTCTTTGCTCCAAAGTGTCCACATGAAGTGAAGGCAAGCATCGTTGCAACTGCTAGAATTCTAGTCATTTTCATTTGATCTCCTCATTAAGAATTTCCATTCACTAATAAATTTATTATAGCTGAAAATGCATGAGGGAAAAGCCCTGAAGAAAATCACCCTTTCTCTTAAATAGGTTTTGTTTTGTTTTGAGATGCTCCATGGTTCCTAGTCCATGATAACCTTCTGTAAAAGCGCCAAGTAAGACGAGAGTGTTGAAACTTTGTGGAGCTTCAAAAGAACTACTAATCACAAGATTAAAATTATTGATAAGATGATTTTTCTTGGCAGCAAAGATTCCAGAAAGAGAGAGAACTAAACTCGGTTTTATTATGAGTGTCGTCGTTTCAGGCGGGAAGTTTTTCTCTTTCATACATTCTTCGAAGCTCTCATCGATTGCTAATGCAAATTTATCTTTAAGCTTGAACTTTTCCCATTCACCAAGACTTGCAAATGGTTCCTCAATATACTCAATCTTAGATTGATCAACTTGACCAAGAAGTTCCTCTAGCTGTGAAGGATGGCACATTCTATTTCCATCGAGTCGTAGTGTTTTTCCTTGGGCGATGAGTGAGTGGATTAGTTCTCTTTCTTCCTCAATATTATTTTCACGGCCAATTTTTACTTTAACTACAGAGCTTAGCTCATTAGGGTTTACCAAAAAGTTAGTCTCGTTAGAATGAGTTAAAAGAGAGTTTATCTTGGCCTCGCTCTTTAAATTGGTGAGCGGAGTCTTTTTTTTGTGAGATTCCAAATAAGTTAAGAGAAGTTGCTCGATGGCAAAGACCATATTTATTGCTGGGTTTTCCAGTGGAATCTTCTGATTGAAAAAGGGTTTGGTGAAATCAATTTCTTCTTCTTTGAGTTGAAAACTAAAGTTATCTAATCCTTCTAGAGAATCATTGGGATAGAAGAGCTCAAGAGAGGGGATCTCTCCTGTAAATTTCTCATCTCCAATAATAGCATCAAATTGAAATGATCGACTTCTATTAAGAAGAAAATCTCCCACCTGAAAGGGGGTTTTCAGATCAATAGTGATTTCTCTAAAATTTGATAGGGATACTTTCATCTTAGATATCTCTTTCTCTTAGAATGAGAGCGATATAAGCATCACTGAATAGGTAAAACAAAAGAGAAAGAGAAATTTCCCCGTCGTTGCCAAGTGATTATTAAAATTTGGACCAATTGGCTCCTTTGCTAGAGCATTCCAAGTTTTAAAGAAGAAATAACTTATAAATGTCGCTACCATGATACGAGGATTCTCTTGAAAGCTTGAGACATGAACAATCGGGATAAAGGTCGCCAATAGAACAAAGAGGATGGGAAGGATCCTCGCTCCCTTAGGCCCGGCCAAGATTGCTAGGGTTCTCTTTTTGGTCTTAATATCTGTTTCTCTATCTCTTAAATTATTTATGGCCATAATGGCCGCTGATATAAATCCCGGAGCAAGTCCTACTAAGAGAACCGTTTGTAAGTGAGATTGGATATCTAAAACTTGGATATAATATGTTCCCCAAACTGCTACTGGTCCAAAGAAAACTAAGGCCAGCACTTCTCCCATGGCAAAATAAGAAAGAGGCAGAGGTCCTCCAGTATAAGCATAGGCAAAGAGAATCGAAAGAAGTCCAATTACGATGATTGGGGTTTTGGCCACATACATGAGATAGATTCCAAGAAGGAGAGAAAGCATCAAAGTGGCCATGAAGGCTTTTTTTACATGAGAAGAACTAAGCGCACCTGTCCCTGTCATTCGCTGTGGTCCTAGGCGGTCTTCACCATCAATTCCACGTATTCCATCATAGTAATCATTGACCAGATTTGTGCTGACTTGCAAAAGAAGTGCACAGAGTAGTGTCAAAGTTGCAGTTAGAAAATTAATTTGTGATTCTAATCTATAGGCAAGGGCCAGCCCAAGTAGAACAGGTCCTGCTGATGCCGGAAGAGTCTTTGGTCTAGCGGCCAGAAGTAGTGATTTTATTAGGGAGTTATTCATAGTTTTACGGTCTTAAGCTTTTGATAGACTTCAATATTTTTTTGAGTATCAATAATAACCTCAATCAGGTTGATCCCATCTTGAGTATTGGCCTCTTTAAATTGAGTTAGGAAGTCATGCTTATTAAAGCACTTATTATATTTAATATAAGGAAAACCTTTGAGGATTTCTTCAAAGTTATCTTCGTGTGGTGTACTTAAAAGTGGGAGGAAGTCTCTTTCCTTCGCAATTGGAAGTAGCTCGAATATTCCGCCACCATAATTATTTACGATCACAAGAGTCATATTCATTTCTTGGTGATCTTTAAGCATGTACAGAGAATTGAGGTCATGCTTAAAAGAAACATCTCCAAGCACTAGAACTTTTCCTTTCTCACTTGTGTCGGCCATCCCACACAGGGTTGCCATGAAGCCTTCTATCCCACTAACACCACGATTTGAAAATGTCGTAATAGGGAAGTTCTTATTCGGGTGAATATAACTATCAAAAGATCTGATGGCCGTTGAGTTTCCAATTAAAAGCTCTGTTTCATGTTCAATATTTTCGATTATATTCTTTGAGATAAAAGGAAATGATAATTCACTGTCTTCAATAATATCTCGCTTTTTCTGTGTGAAATCATTCCAAGAAATCGGAGAGTTTGATTCCAACTCAAGCTCAGACAAGTCCTTGAGAAATGAAACAGGATCACAGACAATTTTAACATTATTTGAAAAACCGGGATCATGATTGGTATCGACATTAGTGACATGAATAATCTGGATATCTGGATTCATCTCTTGGTAGCGATAGTAGTGCTTGCTGACTAGTCGTCCACCAATATGAATGATCAAGTCTGGTTTGTTCTCAGTATATGAATCAAATACTTCTGGATGATCAAATGTTGGATTGAGCTTGTCTTCCAAAGAGAAATTAAACTTAATACCACTTGTGATATCGATATACTTTGGCAGACTTTATTTTTTTGAGAGCTTCAATATATTCAGACTTCTCATTTTCTCTTTCTAGTTTTCCAACTACCAGAAGAGGTCTCTTTGAATCCTTAATAAGATCAGTGAGTCCATCATCTCTTTTATAGTTGAGAAATTGCATTGAGATATTCTTGGCCCTTTGATTTTCAAATGATTTAAGTGCACTTCTAGAAAGCTTTTATTGAGCTCCACTAAAGTTGCATCAAGTGGTTCTCGTAGCGGTATATTAATATGCACTGGTCTTGAATGCATAATGGCCTTTCCGACTGCACTTGAGATGAGGGCCCTTAATCTTGATGGTGCCAAAGTTTGAGATGGAGCATCGAGATTCAATGTGTGACAGCAGAAGTCTTTAAGGATTCCCGTCTGATCAATTGTTTGATTTGCATCTATCTTTACAAGCTCTATTGGCCTATCCGCAGTGAGGACAATCATCGGAAGTCCTGATCTATAGGCCTCAATAACAGAAGGTAGAAAATTTGCGACCGCAGTTCCTGAAGTACAAGTTAGGGCCGGAATATTACTTGGGTATTTTGAATTTCCCAGAGCTCTAAAACTGAGGGCCCTTTCATCGACAAAACTAAATGTCTTTGTCTTATCGTGATGATAAGCGGCCGCTAAAATAGGAGCATTTCTCATTCCTGGAGCACAGTAGTAATCAGAGACACCATTCTTTGCCAGCTCATCAACAATGAGTGAGGCCCAAAGACGTGAAAGATTCTGATACTGTGGAAATGACATTCTACTCACCACCTAGAATATTGTGGAAGTTCTTCATTTTATTCTTTGTCTCAATCCACTCATTCTTTGGAAGAGAGTCGGCAACAATTCCACATCCACCGAAGATATGAAGTTTATCTCCATGAGCAAGAGCGCATCGAATGGCCACGGCAAATTCACTGCTAGCTTTTGAAAAATACCCAATTGGAGCAGCATAGAAACCACGTTTATATGGTTCTAGTTTCTTGATTAAACTAAGAGCACTCTCTTTTGGCTTTCCTCCAACCGCTGGTGTTGGGTGAAATGTCTTAATAAGGTCAAAAGATTTGACTTCATCACGAAGTTTTCCTTCAAGAGTTGTATGGATATGCTGAACAAATTTTTGTTTAAGGATTCCCTCTGACTTATCAATCTTGATTTCATCTACAAGAGTTTCCATCTTATTAGAAATATAATCTGTGACAAATCGATGCTCATTCATCTCTTTCTTGTCATTCAAGAGCTCTTCTTCAAGTAGTAGATCTTTGGCCTGGTTGCTTCCTCTGGCCCTTGTTCCAGCAAGAGAGTCAAGCTTAAGCACGCCATCCTTAACTTTGAAAAGTGTTTCCGGAGTGAATGACATAAAGGTTTGCATGTGCGAGAACTTGAAATAGACACAGTAACTTTGTTGATTCAAACTCTCATACATATCTCTAAAGACATCTGCTGTGCAAATATGCCTCTTGTAAGAGATGATCTCCTTTCTTGAGAGAACGATTTTATCGATATCTCTATTTTGAATGGCCGCTAGAGACTTTTTAACTATATTGTCCCATTCCATGAAGTTTGGAGATTCACTTCTTCCAATTTGAAAGTTATTATGTTCATTAAAGCAAAATGCTGTCGGATCAAGTGTAATGGCCAGCGAATGAAGGTATTCTTTCTTCTTAAGCTCATCCGTTTCAAAATCTTCAGGAAAGATAACTTTAACTGAGACTTTGAGATCATTCTTCTCAATAAGAACTTGTGGTATGAAGAAGTGACAGTCATCAATTCCATGCCATTCAATTGAGCAATCTTCTTGTTGAAACTTTTGCGCCCCAACAACTTTTAAAAAGTCATTTTCTTTTACAACTTGATCGATTTCGTCAAACTGATAGAGACTTGTAAAGTTCTTCCAAGACCCTAGTGCAAGAAACTCTGTATCCTGGTCCTTATTCTTAAAATAGTACTTAGGAATAGGATGAAAGTGGCTAAGTAGTCCTGCAATATTTAAGATATTAGAGTCAAATT
>NZ_AUNJ01000050.1 GCF_000447775.1 Bacteriovorax sp. DB6_IX | reverse complement strand
AATTTAGACAAGCTTAATATTAAGGATTTCGCAATCTATAATAGGGGTCTTTCTTCTGAGTTTATTGCAGGGGGAGCACTGTATGGGATCTTTTATATTATTTTTTTAATTGTTATTTGTACCTACTTATTTAGTAGAAAAGAGCTCGAATAATGGAAATACTTATTTACCAAATTTCAGCAGCCGTTTTTGGTTTGCTTGTTGGAAGTTTTTTAAACGTTCTAATTTATAGACTTCCTATAAAGAAGAATTTTGTAAATGATAGATCTCATTGTCCATCATGTAATAAATTAATTTATTGGTATGAAAATATACCTGTTTTCAGTTGGCTCTTTCTAAGAGGAAAGTGTTCTGGTTGCCAAGTAAAGATTAGTCCTGTCTATCCATTGGTAGAATTATTTATAGGGATTGTTTCATTTTTACTTTTTC
>NZ_AUNJ01000049.1 GCF_000447775.1 Bacteriovorax sp. DB6_IX | reverse complement strand
CTGTCGCTATAAGGGTTTTACCAGATAACTGTAAGACCTTTTATCATATCTTCTTCGTGTAATTCCGATGCTTTAGAAAAGAGCTGCTTAAATTCTTCACTATTTTTAGCGTGAACCTTTCCAAAGTAATTCATTGGAAGAAATGGCTTATTACAACTTCCACACTTTTCTATTTCTGAATGTGATTCCATAAGGTGCCCACAAACGTGACATTTCTTGATAATTTTACTTGTTTTCTTTGTTGTTCCTAAAGAAGTCATTTTCACTTTTCCACTCCACCTTAAGTCGTGGTTTCCTTTCCTGGTTTACTCTAAAACTTCCTTGCCTAGAGAATGTTCATAAATCTCTTCGTATAAAAAATAAAAAAAATTAAGTAAAAAAGTGGAAGTTTTTTGCCTGTGCAGATTAGTCAGATAAAAAAAGGCCGCAACCATTAGGGGGAGGTGGTTGCGGCCGATAATAGCATATTCAAGGGGAAGGGGTATTAGTTAAAACTTACTGAGCTAGGCTCCCATGATTGTGTCTCTGCAAAATTTGGAGAAACATTCTGTCTAAAGTCATAAGCTCTTTCAGAGTTAAAGTGACTTAGTGGGAAAGCATCGGCCTGATTGTATCTCATTGGCTGATTCTTAATATATTGATCGTGAAAACTCATATTTCTTCCAGTGTTTAATCCAAAGTAGAGTCGTTTCTATTTGATCTATAATTATCAAAACCATAGTCATTACCAAAGAATCCTCCAGACTCGAGACGGTATCTGTCCATCATGCGGCTTCTCATTCTCATCATTTCGATATCTTTCATCATCATGAGCTGTGAGTTCAAGAAGCTATTTCCACCTTCAAATCCCACCATGTCGTTCATGAGTGACATCTGATCGCGACGTCCTGCTTGTGACATTTGGAATTGATAGAACTGATTTCTCTGTTGAATCTCAGCTTGTTGTTGTAGGTAGGCCGTGACGACACCTAGAAGCTTATCTTCATATGATTCATCATCTGAATCTTTTTTAGTCGACTTTCTTTTCTTTCTTATTCTTCTTTTTCGTTCTTCTATCATCGTCTTCATCATCGCTCTCGTCAGAGGCTTTCTTCTCAGGCTTGGATTCTGCGACGACTTCAGATTGTTTTTCTTCTTTCTGTTTTTCAGTTACTTCTTCGTTAGACTCTTCTTTCTTTTCTTCAGAAGCTGCAACAACTTCTTCACCATCTTCTTTTTTGAGTTGTTCTTCTAGCTTTGCAAGTATCTCTGCTTTATCTGCAGTGAGTTCTTTGACTTGCTCTTCAAGATCAGATTGTTTCTCAAGTAGACAAGTGAGTCTTTGATTCTCATCTTTAAGTTCTTTATTTTCAGACTCAAGTTGTGCAATACGATCTCTTAGCTCTTTAAGCTTAGTCGTAATATCGTCAAACTGAGCGAGTGCCATTTCAAGTTCTGCGACTTTTCCATTTTGGACTTCTAGTGCCTTGGCCAATTTATTTGATTTTCTTTTAGAACTTCAATATCTTGCTCATAAGATTCTTTTTGAGCATCGAGATCATCAAGAAGACCATTAACCATCTTACTTGTATGTTCATTAGTAAGATCTAGTTCTTCTTTTAAATCTTTTGATTTCTTCTTTTCTTGTTTTAGTTGTTCTTCAATATTATTGCGATCTTTCTTTAGAACTTCATATTCTGCGGCAATAGTATCAACTTTTTCTTTTAGAACACTTGGTCTAAGTGTGACATCAAAGTCTATTAGATCAATACCGTTCCAAACTTCTGAAACTTTGTCTCCAAAGTCAGCAGCCTTTTCTTTCCAAACAATATAGAAAGGTTTTTCAACAACAGGATCGCCTGCTGGATTAATGGCTCCTTTTGCTTCTGAGGCAATAGAGCGTTCAATAAGTGGTTTTGTTTGGGCCATTTTCCCCATTTCGTTAGAAACGTAGGCCGTTGAAAGTAGGGCACAGCTAAAGAGTGCCACTGCTAGTTTTCTAGTCTTCATAATTCCTCCCAAGAATTGCTATGCAATATATAAAGCAATTTCAATGCCAAGAATTAGGGGGGAAATGTCTATAAAAGTGGCCAATATTGTCTAAGAAATAGACGGCCTGTGTATTTTTTATCAGAAAATGTATAAATTTTAGATTTACTCAGATTCAAGACTGTTTAGTATTTCATCAATCTCACATGAGTCTTGGAGTGCTTTTGCAAGTTTTTGGACAAAGCTTTGAGAGGCTTCGTCTAAGTTGCTGAGTTTCTGTAATACTTCTAACCATGCATTTGAGATGGCTTCTTTTGTATCAGCTTTAGCTCTTATAATAAGCTCACTCTCGTCTAACTCCAATTCAACTAACGGAGCGATAAGAGTTAATGATTTTGATTTTGAGGCCCTGTGAGAGCTCTCTATGACCTCTATTCTAACTTGTCCTTCACAAGAGTCTATATTCTCTTGACGAAGGTCAAAGAAGTTACTTTGTAATTTAAAGGGATGTAGAGAGTTATTGAGAATAATCTGATCTCTAAAGTTGTGCCAGTAGGAGAGCTCATTAAAGTCTCCAATAACCTCAATTAACTTATGAAACTCTCTCATTGAGTAGAATCCTCTGGCTCTGGATTCATAATACTTCTTGGACTACGGTCTTTTCTTGGTTTAAAAGGCTCGATTTTATCCAGTAATGACCCAAATATTTTCTCGCTGTAGACGATGAACTCATTTATACCAAGTTTATAGAGTTCTAGAATTTCTTCTTGAGATGCTTTCTTATCAACATAGATAATTTGTAGCTCATCCTTTCTAAATACTCCTCTCATGAGTCCAATTAACTCGATCGCTGACATATCAAAGAGGTTCCCTTGAATGACGACAGAATCAAAATCGTATTTTTCAATTTGAGAGAGTGAGTGGAATCCACTATTTGAAAGCTCAACATAAAAACCTTGAAGCCTAAATCTAGAGGCTAGGGTATCTCGTCGTGAAGCTTTTGAATCTATAATAAGAAGTTTTTTATCTCCGGCCATGGGAGAATTATAGGTTGTTGAAAATTAATTGGTAGGCATGAGGCGTTATGGAAAAATTTCCAAAACAGTCCCGTCAGGTATTAAGTCATATACTTCCTTCATGTCTTTATTTGAAAGAGCAATACAACCATTCGTCCAGTTCTCCAGTTTGAGAAATTGATAAATTCTTTCTGGATCTGTGAGATTGAAGACCTTCTTTGGAACTCCATGAATAAAGATATTATCTCCTGGGTCCGCGATCCCTTTTTCTCGAGCATACTCACGATCTTGCTGATTAGGGTAGTTGATGTGGAGCGAGAGATAGAAGCGACTATTTGGATTATGCCAATCAATCACATAGCGACCCTCTGGGGTTTTATTATCTCCCTGTCTTCTTTTCTTTCCATAAGACTGACCAAGCATAACCGGATAAGACTTTATAATTTCGCCATTTTCAATTAAGTGCATTTTACGCTTCATCTTATAGACGACGACTTTATCAAGTGCAGCCAGTACAGATGTTGAGTAGAGTAAGAATGTAAATAATAAAAATAGTGATCGCATAGGTGGACTATGCTTGAAATCTAGGTCGCTTTCAATAAAATAGCGACCTTTGGGTAATTATAATAGGGTCTAAGTACTATTCACACTTAGTTGATTTCATGAGATCGAGAATCGTTTGATTGTGATTCTTCTTTTGTTTTAAAGTCATAAGAACTGAATAATTAAAGACCTTCTTCTTGCATTTAAAGAAGTAAGTTCTCTCCTCAAATTGCTGACCTAAGAGGGTGTAATTGTAACCAATTGAATGTACTTCCCCAATGTGAGGCCACTTGATATTCTTGTATGGGATGAAGTGAAGAAGACCACCTTTGTTTCTTTTCAGCCATTTCAGTCGTCCTTCACGATACTCATTCTGAGTTTTTTCAAGTTCTTTTGGATTGAAATTATAGTCACCTAGCTTTGTTTCATTTAATGAAACAACTGGGCGCCTTCCATCCTTATAAGGACCGAAGAAAGTATATGCAGAACTTAGGAAGCCCTTGGCCACTTGCCAATTTTTTGGTGTAGCTATTTTTAAATTTTCATTGTTTACAGAGAAATTTTTAAGATTTCCATAAACTTGTTGTGCAACAACAGAAGCAAGGATAACTAGTGAGATTCTGGTGTTTACTTGTTTTAAATTCAACATCTTTCCTTTAGTTGTTAAATAGGGGTTATTGTCTATAGTATAACCGCGTTTTTTCTACACAAAAACACTCGGTATAATCGAATAAATATTAAAGTATTTGGATCAATTTTTCGAAGAATATCTTAAGAAAAATGTTTGGTTTACCCAAAGGTTAAATTGTTTATGTATAAGATTTTATTGAGTTTTGTGTTTTTAAGTTCTCTGGGGTTTGCTCAGATGGCACCGGAATCTCTTGAGAGAGAACTTGAACTTTTTCAGAAGAATTGTTTCGATGAGTCGGGAAATATAAGAGAGTACGCATATATAGATCAAAACTTCACGAGTTGCTTAAATCAGGCAAAATTCTTTCAAAATGAAATTGTTCTCTATGAGGATAATTATCTTAGAGATGAATTAAATACGAAGGGTGATTGTACAGATGTTGATTCAGAAGACCCTGTCAGAGATCTTGCTTCAGTTGTTGGAGATGTTACTGAAAAAGTAAAGTGTTCAAACCAAGAGAAATTGGATGCAGAGAAAACATGTGGGAAGGCATGGAGCTGTAATATGTACCGTTCTATGTTGGAAGTGACAGACAATCTTCCTGATTTTATCTCTGATTCTTTTCAAGACTTTGCAAAGAGTAGTGTTAAGAGAAATAACTATGGACCAGAATGTTTGAATTCATCTAAATCAAATTGTGTTGAGGAGCTTGTGACGAGTTTCATGGGAAGTTTGATGACAACTCTAACTTCTGTATGGGACCTCGTTAAAACTGGTGCTTCATCATTATGGGGTGGAATCACTGGCTGGTTCGATCAAAAATCAGATGCCCTTCACGCTTCTGCTGTTCAAAAGGCTGAAGACGTTGAAGGTTTCTTAGACAATCCTGCTAAGTGGTTTAGCGACTTCATGGGAAATATTAAGAACTCAGTTAATGTTTGGATTACAGAAACTGTATTTTGCCAAGAGTGGGAGGGGACAGCTCACTTTTCTAAGTGTAAGGTCCCTCTCGAAAGTATGGATTGTATTGACTGCGATTCTAAAATGAATGCAACGTGTGCGGCAATTGGAGCCCTGACTTCTGAGTTTGGAATGATGGTCCTCACTGCTGGTGCTGGAAATATTGCAGGTATCACGGCTAAGGTTGGATCATCTGCCATGAGAATTGCAGCTCAAAACGCTGCGACTAAGATTAAGGTTGTTGCTCCTGCTGTAAAGAATCCTCTTAAGGGGGCAGGTAAAATTAAGAATACGGCCGCTGGTCAAAAAGTTGCTGCTGTGGCGGCTAAGGCGGTTGGACTTGGAAAGCTTGGAGTCGATGGTGTTGCTAAGTTAAAAGATAATGTTAGCAAGATGATTGAGATGTATGAAAATAGTCGCGTTGTTGAAATGGCGACGAAAGTAGCAGATGTTGTGACAGACCCTTTAAGTATTACAAATCGTGCATCACAAATGGGAGTGAATCTCTCTAATAAGGTTCTTTCAAAAGTTGCAAAAGGAAAAGTCAAAAAACGCGCAGACTTAGGTTTAAAAGTTGCCCAAAGAGCGAAGACATCAACACGAGTTTCTGAAGTTCTTAAAAAGAGGGACCGTCATGCTGTTAAAAAGGCATCGACTAAAGGTGCGGTCGCAAATAGATTACATAGAAGATATAAACCTACATCTTCATCTTCTTCTACAACTCGTTCATCAGTAGGCAGATCGACATCAAATTCTACTGATAGATACCCATCGGCTCGTCGAGGAGATCCCGATTATAGAGGACGCGTTGAAAGGACTACTCCAAAAAGAGAAGACCCTGTTCAAATTGCGACTAATCAGGAGCATAGAAAGAATCATCAAAACTCTACGGATCACTCTTCTGGACAAGGTGGTAATCATCATAATAAGGAAAATGAAGATGGATCTAGCGCAGGGGTAAAGGCCCTCGGTGCTCTTGCTATTGTTGATGTTGGAAGTAAGGTTCTTGGTAGCGAAAGTGATTATGATTCTAATGATGATGAAGATGAAGGATTTGGTGGTTTCCGCCTTGACGATACAACCTCTGGTTTAAGAGGTGCTGGTTCAGGAAAAGGTGATATCCCATTTGGCGCTATTGGTGCAAATGGTGCGAATGGATCAACTGGAAATGGAGCTGGAAATCAAGGTTCAGAGTCTGGAATTAGCGAGGATATTTCTAAAGCTTTAAATGTTGGAACAGGAACTTCTTATGAGGAGATGTCACAAAAAGCTGAGGCCCTTTCTGAAGTTTATTCTGAGGAAAACAGAGGGGATATCGTAAATAGATTACAAAGTATGAATCCAGGAATGTCTGCATCACAGGCCAATGCTGCCTTTAATAAGAGACAGGCCGAGATTCAAGCGGCAAAAGATAGACTAGCATCAATGGATGGGGGCTCTGATTCAAGGGGAAGCTCAATAGTAAATCCGTTAGCGACAAGCCAGTTGGAACAATTGAAATCAAAGAAACAAAATCTTGATAAGCTTATTGCTGAACTTAAGAGTGATGATCTCTCTGAAATTACGACACAAGCTCAGAGAAAATCTGCTCCAACTGTTGCTCCTGTGCAACAGGGAAGTCGAAGTGCTGGAACATCTTCGCGCTCAAGCAATTCATCTGTTGGAAATCGCGCACCTGCTTCTAGTTCTGGAAGTGGTTTTGCAGTCGCTGCAGGAGGACTTGGTACATCTGATTATGCTTCTTATAGTGCGCCATCTGAGTTGAATGCCTCTCATGGTGCAGCAGCAAAGAGTGAAGCTAATGCTGAGGGAACAAACCAAGTTGTAGCCCCAAAAGTAGAAGAACCAGCACAAAAAGAAGCACCTCAGTTAAGCATGATGGATATGTTGAAACTTGCTGAAAGAGATGACGTTGATATTGATACAGATGTCAAATTCCCATGGGAAGTTAAGAAGGTTGAGGCCCTATCTGATAGTGCAAGAAAGTCTTTAGGAGAGTTTCAAAAGCTTGTCAGTTCTCAACAAACAGCGAAGACAAAAATGTCATATAGGGGAGAAGATTCTCATCTGGAAGTTTACGAATTTGCCGGTGGAAAGAGATACTCATTCCTAATTGATGTTAATAAGAATATCGAACTTATTCCAGAGAGTCGTACCCAAGATATTATTCAAAGATTTGTGAAAGAATAAATTTTATAGGATAATCTTCGTATGAAGATTATCCTAGCCCTCTGTTTTTCTATTTCTGTATTTGCCACAAAACCTTCTCCTGAAAAAGTAGAATATCTACTATCTCTCATCAATATTGAGAAAGATTGGGGAAATCTTGGAGATAAGGAATATCAGAAAATAGTTGCGAAAACTCCTGTTTTTAAACTGGTTGAAAAAGAAATGCAGGACTATCTTGCTGAGGTCTTCGAATGGTCTCAGATAAAAGCTGAAGCTGTAAAAGTTGTTTCGCAAGATTATTCTGAA
>NZ_AUNJ01000048.1 GCF_000447775.1 Bacteriovorax sp. DB6_IX | reverse complement strand
AGAACTCTTGAAAAATTTCTTTTTGAATAAGATCCGGAACAAGTGGCCCATTGTCTTTCACATGAACTTCAACGTATTGCTCTTCTTCCTTGATAAGAACATCAATACATCTTTCATCTACAATTTGTACGGAATCAAAGGAGTTATTAATAAGATTAATTAGAATTTGAATAATGAAATCATAATTACCATATATAAGAGTTCCTCTATTTATAAACTTAAGACTGACCTTCTCTTCTTTACACTTCAATGAGAAAATAGAAAGTAAATGCTCAAAGACATCTCCAAGATTGACATCCCCCAGACTTATTTCTAGGTCTTTCTTAGAGGCCTTTCTAACAGATTCAGAAATAGATTCGATTCGTTTGATATTATCAATAATAAGTTGCCCATCATAGCGAATAGCATCGTTATCACCTTTAAACTTCATTTTCCCAGCAATCGTATTTATTATTGTTAATGGATTATTAATCTCATGGCTAAAACGTGCTGCGACCTTTCCAAGAGTGGCCAATTGAAATTGTTTTTCGAGTTTCTTTCTAAACTCGTTTCTAATTTCCGTAACATCATGAGCAATAGATACAAAGTATTGAAACCTCTCATACTCATCAAAGACCGGAACGATAGTTGTATCAAGCCAAAAGTAATTCCCTAGTTTTCCAACATTTCGAATCTCTTCTTGAAACACATCGCCTTTTAAAACTCTCTTCCAAAGATCTTGCCAAAAGGATTTTGCATGATAACCAGAGTTTAATATTTTCACAGGCTTTAAAAGAACTTCTTCCTCTTTATACCCTGAAACAGAGAGGAATCTCTCATTAACCTCAACTATCTTTCCCTGCTTATTAATCACCATTAAGATAGCGTGCTTATCAATCGCTTTCTTAAAATAACTTAAAGTTCTATTCTCTCTCAATAGAGACTCTATGCTTCCACGTCCATTGAGCTTTTTAACAATTGTCACCTCATCAAGAGTCCCCTGACGAAATTGTGGCAGTACGATAATATCAAAATGGTTGCGACGAATATCTTGATAATCAAAAGTAAGAGGACGCTCTAGCCCTTTCTTTAATGCAAGTTTAATCTTAGTTCTAACCAATAAATCAAATTCACGATCACTGGATTCGAACTTCTCGACAATGCGCCCTTCATGTATAGGAACACGAATAGACTCAACAAAGGAATGCCCATCTTCCCTTGCCTCAGTCATAATACTCATAATCTCTCTCCTCGTAGTTAATGAATATTATCGACTAAAAACCATTAATAAATACGGTAGCCTAGGCCATTAAAACTCAAAACACGCTAGTTTAGACACGTGTTTATTTAGCTTTTTTGCCAATATAAATCATGTAGAATTAATATTTTTGATAAGTTATAAGGTCAATATTTATAATTTCTTAACATTGTTTTAATAATTGGGACTATAGATGTATCGGGCAGACCTCTCTAGAATTATCAAGGCACGAAGGCGTGAACTCGGATTGAGCCAAATTGATATGGCCACACAACTGGAAATTAACTATCGCCACTACCAAGATATTGAAACAGGTAAGATCAATCTCAAATTAGATACATTTGTGAAAATTATTGAGAAGCTCGACTTGCATGTTTGTCTCCACAATAATCGCATCTATGAGAGAACAAGTCCTAATCTCTCGCTTGAAATAGAGCATTTGGGTAAGATAGCCTCTGAACTAGAAGTTGGGCTAACCCTAATTAATAAGGATACGACATACTTCTATATCAATGACTTCTTAGCACAAATTAATGGAATTCCAGCTGAGAACTATACTGGAAAGACTCTCTACGATATTGTTCCAGACTTCGCCGTCAACCTAGAAAAGGCCATCGATTGCTGTCTCTCATTAAAAGAGATTCGATTCTTCGAAGCAACCGGAATGATCCCAAGAGACCTATTTGAAACTTCATATAAAATAGCTGTCATTCCCTACACTAAGGAAAAGGCCCTTATACTAGTAAAAGATATCACTCTCCACAAAACAGTCTACAGGCACTTCAAAGACCTTGCCGCTAACCTAGACCTCCATATCTCAATCCCATCAATGAGAAACCCACTCAAAAAAATCGACCGCGACGCCGCTATCGGTAACTTCAACTTCCTGAAATCACTACTCATAAAATTCGCAGACAACCACGCTCGTTAGGTGCCATGCACCTTTTGTTTCGCAGGTGCGAAACAAAAGGTGCATGGCACCTACGAAGTGACCAAACTTTAAACACCCAAAGAAATAAATTCAAATATCATGAGATGAAGTTCTTACCGTTCTATAATTGAGCGGAATATAGGAGATTTATATGAAGAGAATGATTCCCTTAGTTATGGGTATACTCATGACCCTAAATGCCAATGCCATTATGATTCTTGGAGAAGATCCTCCAGGTAAGTTTTTAAGAGCGACTGAAGTGCTCGATGGATATAAATTTGAAACATGTCGCATTGTGGAAGATACAGCTGATTGTAAGCCGATCTTTAATGGAACGACTTTTACGAGATCAGAACTTGATGATCTCTCAGATAGAAATGCAAGATATGCTCTCTATGCAGCAGGTGGAGATGTGGTTGCAGTTGTAGGTGGTTTCTTTGCCGGACTCTATGTTGGCGTCACCGTTTTGGCCTATGACGGAGCGGCCCTCGCAGCAGCTTCTTTTCTCTATGGTGGAACAACAGGGACGGCCCTGGGGACAACTGCGACAATTGCTTTGGACAACCTCGATCCATTTGTCCATCGTGATACATCAATCGCCTATGAAGCAATTATTGGAACCGCGGATGAGGGAGATCTTGAAGATGTTGATGCATTCAATGTTGAAGGCGATCTTGCCCTTGTTATTGAAGACATTACATTTACGCAACTTGAAGACAAATTCAAATCTCAATTAGCGGATATTAAGGGAATGGATGTAGAAGAGCTTGAAAGAGAGTCTCGCAAACATCACGCCCCGCTTCTATATTAGAATTTAAAGGACATCCTATAAACAATGTCCACACTGAATCCAACAGATGTGGACATTGTCTCTAAAATTTTCTTAATTTTTTGCAGACAATACCCCCTCTCTTTTTTCAATGATAAATTTTGAGTCGAACTTTTAATTTCGATGTGAGAGGAGAGAGTAAAAGTGGAGTTTAATTTTTCCAAGTATAGCTGCCTAGTTGAGCTTCTAAATGCTTATCTAGATTACAAAAAAGAGAAGAACTCAATGTTCTCTCTAAGATCATGGTCTAAGAAATTGGGGTATAACTATCCATCATATCTCTCACAATGCTTACGTGGCGAACGAACAATTAACTCGGAACTAATAAGAAGATTCTTTGCTGCAGAAGAAATCCCTGAAGATGATTCACACTACATAGGTTTTCTCTTTTTGAAGCATCACTGCAAAGATCTCGAAGGAATCCCTATTTCAAAAATGGAAAGTTTTTTTCAAAGATAGAAATAAAAAAGCCTCTTACTTAAGAGGCTTTTTTTATACTTTAATTACATCTGGTATTAACGACCACTTTCCTCCTCCCTCGGAGCGGATAATATATCCGTGATCGTGAAGCTTTCTTCTTAAATTGTAGAGGTGAACATCGACAGTCTTAGGATGCACAGATGTATCTCCCCAAACCTTATCTAAGATATCGTCACGGCTTACAACGCGATCAGGAGAGCTTAGGAAGAGATTTAACAATTGCTTTTGCTTACTTGTAAGGTTCTCAACCTCTCTTCCATCAAGAAGCATTGATTTATGCCCACCTGCAGATGGTGGAGCTTTTCTTCCAACTCCAGAGAAGATATTCTCAATCTTTACGATAAGCTCATTCTTTTTAAATGGCTTTGTTAGGTAATCAAGGGCCCCTTCCATAAAACAGAATCTCAAGGCATCGATATCATCAATAGAAGAAACGATAATAAATGGAATAACCATCAAGCTCTTATGTTTAGATGAATTTAAGTACGTCATAAAGTTCCCATCATCTAGCATAAGATCAGCAACTATCAACGAAGGGTGCTGGCTTTCATTTTCAATGGCCTCTTGGAAGCTGGCAATTGTTGTGAAGTATCTCGTTTTATAACGATGATCAAGAGTTTGCTCATAAACAAACTGACATCCCTTATCATCTTCGAGAATCCAAATTTCCTTGTCTGTTGTAATTGTCATAATGATATCCTTACTTTTAATTTTTCATCTTCATCAAGATAGTCAAACTTCCCTCCAAACTCTGTTAGAGTTGCAGCACCAATTTGACGTCTTAAAGACTTCTCATTCTCGTTTCCAAATTCTAAAATTTCTAAAACTTCCTGTCTACTAACTTTATTGACATTTGAAGCAACCGTTATAATGCCTTTATCTTCATCAACAACTTCAAATTGTAGCTTAACTGCTGAAATATTTTGCTTAACAGCAAAGTGACAGATAATTGAACATGCCGAAAAAATAGCTTCGGCCAATAGAATTGCCCTATTTAGTGGAAGAGATATTTCCCCTTTCACATCATAGTCAATCTCTTCTAAAAACTTTTGGTTATAAAGTGTCGCCAGTCCCACTCCTCTTTCAATAGATGACAAGAGAGAAGTTTCAACTTCTGGATCTAAAAATCTCGTGCAAACCTTCCAAAGTTTATTCAAATTTTCTAAACGAGTGACACCTTCTTCTAGCTTAGTCATAAGCTTATTATCTTCGTCGGCCTCGCTCATTAGCTCATCAATACAAAACCTTAGTAAGTGTAGATGCCCCGAAATCTCGTGAGTACAAATTCGATGTGTCTCATTCATAGATCTTGCAAAATTTGAGAGGTGGTTCACATTAATTCCTTTAACATTTTTCAATCAAATCTATTTTCTAACAAATATGCATTTAATGGAAGATGGAAATGTTTCACTAGACATTTCACTCACTTAGTTTTAATTTGCCCCAATAGGATAACTCTATGCGTGATGAAGTATTTAAAAGTAAATTAACTCAAATAGCTGATTTTGAATTCAACGAGGCCGTTGCTAGTGTTTTCGATGACATGGTTGAGAGATCAATCCCCAACTATGAAGAAATCCACAAAATTATCGCCGACATGTGCCGCAGAGCATATAAAGGTGGGAAAATCTACGACCTTGGGTGCTCGACTGGAACAACTCTAAGAATTATTGGAGAAGTCTTCAGAAAGATGGAAAAAGAAGTTCCTCAAATGGAAGGGATTGATCTTTCTGCGCCGATGCTTGAGAGAGCAAGAAATAAAATCAAGTCTCACGGACTACAGGAAAAAATCACTTTTACTCAGGCTTCTTTAGAGGAAGTCAATCTTGAGCAATGTGGAATGTTAATCATGAATTACACTCTACAGTTTGTCCCTCTAGAAAATAGACCAGAGCTACTTAAAAAAATTTACAACTCTCTAAAACCTGGTGGGCTCTTTATCATGGCCGAAAAGATTGTCTGTCATGAAGAGTCTGTTAATGATCTCATCACAGATCTCTATTACGACTTCAAAAGAAGAAACGGGTATAGTGAAATGGAAATTAGCCAAAAGCGTGAAGCTCTAGAAAATGTTATGCGCCCAATTACACCTACACAACAAGTAGACATGTTAAAGTCGGCGGGATTTGATAAGTGCGAAATGGTTTTTAGATGGTATAATTTCTGTTGCTACCTAGGGGTTAAGTAATGCCATTAGAATATTTGGAAAAGTATCGACCTTTCGTCAATTTAGAAGGGCTAAGAAAAATTCATGCAGAAAAAGAAAGTTGGAGAACGGGAAAGCTTACTTCCAAGTATGTTGATATTTTGAATGAAGTTTCTGAGCTTGGAGATATCCAAGGTGAAACTCTAGTAAATGACTACGTAGAATTTCAAGCACAACTTACTTCAGATCAAAAAGATAAAATTGAAAAGATTGCCAAGGATCTTATCCCTTGGAGAAAGGGTCCATTTAAAATCAATGATCTCGACATTGATACTGAGTGGCGATCGAATCTAAAATGGCAACGTATTCAAGAAAAAATTGGTAGTCTTGAGGGAAAAACGATTCTCGATATAGGTTGTAATAATGGCTATTACATGTGGCAAATGCTTAAGGACCGCCCTGAGCTTGTCCTTGGAATTGACCCTGTTCCACATAATATGGCCCAGTTTGAATTCATCAATTCTTTGACTAAGAAAGAGAACTTAAAGTTTGAACTCTTTGGTATTGAAGATATCACTAACTTCAAATGCCTCTTTGATGTTATTTTTTCAATGGGAATCATCTATCACCATAGGCATCCTCTTGAACAGCTGATTGATATGAGAAATGCTCTGACATCAGAGGGAACCCTAATTCTTGAAACAATCGGGATCCCAGGAGAAGGAAGCCATTGTCTCTTTCCAGAGGATCGCTATGCTAAGATGAGAAATGTTTGGTTCTTACCAACTCTTGAGTGTCTTAAAAACTGGATGAATAGAACAGGCTTTGTCGACATAGAAGTTCTCTCTGTTGCTGAAACGACGACTGAAGAGCAACGTCTCTCTCCATGGTGCCCTCCTCCATTTCAATCACTTGAAGAGTTTCTTGATCCTAACGATAAGTCGAAGACAGTTGAAGGCTATCCTGCCCCAGTGCGCTTCTGTTTAAAGGCCAAGAAGAAGGTTTCTCCACAAGTAGGATTTTAATGCTTAAAAAATCGGGACGAATTATTTATCTATGCTTGGGAATCACGACGACGATTCTTGCAGTGATAGGAATGGTTCTGCCGCTTTTACCGACAACACCTTTTCTATTATTAAGTGCCTACTTCTTTTCTAAGAGCTCAAAGAAACTTCACAACTGGTTATTGGAGCATAAGATTTTTGGGCCGATTATCTCTGACTGGGAAAAGTATGGTGTAATTGGCATTAAGGCCAAAGTAATTTCGACAGTGCTTATTCTAAGTTTCTTTTCCTACACTCTAATTTTTGTCAATGTAGAGGTTTGGATAAAATATATCGTAGCAGCCACAGGGGTTGGAGTTTTAGCATTTCTACTTTCAAGACCAAGTTCTCCGAAAGCTTAACGAATCCTCATTTTCTTTCCGTGATAGAAGCAAAAGCACTTTCCTTGGAACTTTAAAGACTCTTTCTTAACTACAATACCACTACCATCAGGGCATGCATAAATAGGACGATTTAATTTCTTTGAATGGGCCAAGAGCTCTTGATCGTAGCGAAGAGAATTCTTATAGTGTGGAAAAAATTCAAAGTTAACGAGGTTCATGGCCTTTAAGTTTGAAATATTCTCTTCGTTATCATCCTTATCGAAATATGGAAAACCAGCAGTCTCAATATTTGGAGTCATTAGAATAGCACCAGCACTTAAACCTGTGAGTACCCCACCTCTTTGAACAAAGTCTTTGAGTTCTCTTAGCATGCCTTTACGCCTAAGATGTTTTAAGAAGTAATAAGTATTACCACCTGAAAGGTGAATAATGTCACTGGTAAATGCTTCTTTCTTAATTGTTTCGTCATACATGACATCAACTGGAAAATGAATAAAACGAGATATGCCAAGTTCACGATAGTGCTTTATAAACTCTGTAAACTCAACTTCCGAATCATAAGAACATGATGGAATATATGTAATCGAAGGACTTTCCTTTCCCGTCAGTTTAATGGCCTGTAGGTCTAAGGAAATATTCTCTTTTTCGAATCCTCCACTATATAAAACGAGATTCACTCACCCTCTCTTCCCTATTAATACTCTAAATACCCTCTCTAAAATCTCTGACAATCTTCAGCATTCCCTTCATCATTTTCGAATGCTCAGAGTTTTTTACCTTAACGGTTCTCTTATTATCAGGATCAAGATTTTGATATTCAGAAAATTCATGCATAATCTGATAAAGCTCGTCAGATCGGACTTTTGGCCTCTTCTTCATCACCTTATCAACGATATTGCTAATACTATCACCAGTCACTCTATCATACTTATTAATGACTGAAGATCTCATCGTAATCTGTAATAGAATATCACTTATATCTTTTTCAAATCTTTTGGCCAATTTGTGAATCATCTCCCAATAAAGGTCTTGGAATTGATCTATCTTCTTTCCTCGATACGAGTTGATCTCAAGATCACTTTCTGTGGCATATGTCGATTTTATAATATCAATAAACTCATCACGCTCTAATGAAGCTTCTCTATGAAGAAAGATTTGCGGCATCTCACGTAGAATATCTCTCATACAAAAAATTGCATTCCAGTTTATTCCATCCGCAACTGCGTATACACCTTCTTCAGATTTAGCTCTTTCAAAATAAGAAAAAACCTTTCTAAATCTTAGAACATCTCCTTCATGATGAGTCAGAAGATATTCAACTTCCTCATCTGTTAGGCCAATCTTCTTGAGAAGATTTTCATTTTTTCGCTCTTCAAATATTTTATCGAAGTTCTCTAGAGCCTTGTCTCTTGAGAAGCGTCCCAGAGGCTTTCTTTCTCCAGTTTGAAGATAATCGGAGATTTGGACAAAAGTTTTTGCAATTAACTTTGCTTTATCTTTTTGTTCCTTTATTGATGTCGAATATCTTTCAACATCGTCAAATCGATACTCATGGTGAAAGAGTCCAAATTGACGAATAGAACCATAATCAATGATCCCACCATCCATTAAGATATTATCTCCATCCCAATCTAACCAACAGAAGATATAATCATCTTCAAAGTCAGCGGCTAAATTAGCAAAAACCTCAATTTGTTTGCTTACAAAATAACGATATCGTGCGTTCTTCGATTTAGGTGCATCTGTCCAAACTCCATTCGAGATTTGACGATCAATATAGAAATTTACAATATCACCAAGGGCCTCAATATTCCCCTGTTTAAGATGATTAAACATATGTGAAGGTCTTAGTAAGTTTTCATGGGCCCTAATATTAATAGAAATCCCCTTATTAAACTCAATAATCCCGAGAACACGCTCTGTTTGATGACCATTTCTTTTAAGAATCTCACTAAAAAATAATGTCGCAAGCCCTTCATCAATTTCGGAATATCCACAACCATAAGAAATTGAAGGATCTCCCGTCTTAAAATACTTGTTTTGAATATGTGTAGCAGGACTTAAGCGAGTTGCTCCAGTTCCACAACTTGAAATATCCCAAGACTTTCCAGCATTCTTCACCATCCCATTCCAGATACTTCTTCCATCACCAGAAGTTTTTCCTTGTTTATTAGGATGTTGTAACTGTAAGTAGCGAGTTGCCATATATGTGTGAGGAAGAATATCTTCTTCATCAAATTTAACATCATTTATAATGTCATATTCATTAATAATTACGAGGGAAAAGGTGTCGAGGATTTTTGTTCGAGCTCTTCATTCATCTCATGAGGATGTGACTTAGGAATGAGCCCCATTTCTTTAGCAAGATCAAAGTTAAAGAAAGCGACCTTGCCCCCTTTTCTCTTTCTCGCTTTATATGAAATAAAGGCATCCGGACATTCCTGCTGAAGAGGATGTCTTCCATCAATTTGATGAAATTTGTTGTACTTCTTTTTTTCTGAACTCTTGTGAATTTTCTTCTGTGTCGTTCCCATACCCTATAATTATAAAAAATCTCGACAATCTTTTTTAGTCGGCAAGCTTTGTCCGAGTAAAAGAGTTTAAATTAGTTATGGGCTTGAAATCAGACAAGACCGAGGTTAAAACTCGGTCTTGTTCGTTAAATTACTTCACACTTTGAATTAGAAAAGAGACTTCTTCTTTTTCTAATTGATGTGATTTTATAAATTTGATGATCTGATCATTAGAGTATTTGTGATGATTAAAAACAACGACAATACTGCGCTCACCGCTTTTCAAAAAATGACTCTCACCATAAGGAAGATATCTTGTTGCGCCAATACTTAGAATACAATTCTTAGGGTAATGAGAGTCTCTTAGTAATTCCGAGATATTTTCCGCTGGACCTTCGTCTTTTTGCTCATTCATTTTCTCCATCGTCCAGTCGAGAAGTTTTTGATGAAAATAGCTATAAGTCGACGCCTTAGAAACTTCTCCGTACTGATGGAGTTCTCCATCACATTCATGAAAGGAAGTAATCGAATAATTATCTAAAACACCACCTTCATTAAATGAGTCAATAGAGATCAGTTGGCTTGAAAGCCCTTTAGAACACTCTCCCCAATTCTTCTTCTCACTAATTTTCTTAGCATCAGGTCTTCTTATAGAACAATCATTATAGGCCCCAAAACTCTTTGGAATGATCCTTACAACCTTCTGATCCTCATACTCAAGCTCACAAATAAGAGCAACTTCTGGCTCAATTTGAACGTTGTGGTCTGTCGCAGGCATACGAATTGTGTCGCTTGATAATGGATACTTCTTTAAAAAAGTCTCTCTCTTAGAATTTGGTAAATAGAATGGAAAGATGGCCTTAGGAGCATGAACTTCCTTAACTTTGACCTCTTCAAAATCACTGGCCTCATTTGCCTGTTCTAAATGTCCCGCAAAATTTCCGGCCACACCAAAACCGATATAATCTTTATACATTATAATTCCTTTATTTTCTTAGAGTGAATGTCAAAACGACAATCACAAAACTTTTTCTTACAAATAATAGGCTCAATCTCGTCCGGGTTAAAGTCTTCAAAGATACTACCAATTCGTCCCCCCTCTAAGCACCAGCCACGGTAGATATCACCTTCTCCATTAATGACAAAACTCTCTATTCCGGCCCAGCACTTCCAACCTTGAAAAGAATTTTGTCCATTCATTTCTAGACGTTGAAGATTAAGAGGCGTCGGAATCACGCCCTTATACCCAATCATTAACCTCTTAAGGTTAATACTTATATTTTCAAGAGTAAGAGCTCTTCTTCCCTTAAAATGAGTCATGATTTTTCTTTGTGCTGGGGAGTATAAAAAGTCTTCTCTATCCATTCCCGCAAAATCAGCACGTAGAGGCTGCAAGTGCATCGAGCAAGACACTTCTTCTTTTAAAGACTTTGCCGTCTCTAAAATCTCTTCAAAGGTATCAGGCTTCATCATAAAACTTATATGAATATGAACACCTGCTTCTTTTAAGATATTAACGACATTTTTGAAGTGTTCAACATTTACAAATTCACTGTGATAGCTGAGTTGAACAATATTAAGAAAGGACGCATTATTCTTCCACCACTCAAGCTTGGCACTACCATTTGAAATCAATAAGGTCTTTCCACCAAGTTGTGTAATCATCTTGAGAATTTGTGGAAACTCCTTAATTCGGGTAGGCTCGCCGCCAGAGAACTCGACAAAGAGCTTCTTATCATCACGAGCTAAGCGAGTTAGGAAATTTTCAATGAGTTTGATATCTAAGCTCTGCCGAGGCCCCATCTGAAGCGATGGAGCACAATAAGAGCAGCGATAGTTACAATGATTTGTCATCAACCAATTGAGAAAAATCCAATTCTTCCCAAAAGGTGTTCTCTCAATTTTTGAGAAGGGATTCACAAAGTTGCCTACTTCTTAATCACCATATCATTAATGATGATATTAGAAGCTGGAAGATTTGCGAATGGGCCATTTCTTGTCGTTCTCGTTTTCTTAATCTGATTAACAACAGACATACCCTTCGTAACCTTTCCAAATACAGCATATCCATATCCAGCAGCATCTTTAGATCTATGATTTAAAAAAGCATTATTTTGAACATTGATAAAGAACTGAGCTGTTGCACTATGAACATCGCTTGTTCTTGCCATAGCAATTGTACCAGTATCATTTCCTAGCCCGTTATCAGCTTCATTCTTAATTGGTTCTCTCGTCGTTTTCTTCTTGAGGTTAGAAGTAAAACCACCACCTTGAATCATAAAATTATCAATAACTCTATGAAAGATAGTTCCTTTATAGAAACCACTTTTTACATACCCTAGGAAGTTCTTAACTGTTACAGGTGCCGCTTTATCAAAGAGCTCTAGTTCAATATCACCTTTATTAGTTTTCATAAGAACTTTTGTATTTGCCATAGCGGCAGTCGTTAAAAGTACGGCAACTAAAATCTTAAACATTCTTTTCTCCTTCAAGAATTTTTACAAATCTATTAAATTCCATTTCAATCTTTTCATCAGTTTCTTTTCGATCTTGATTTAGCTTTGCACAGACAAACTCAATAGAATCAAGTCCCCAAAAGATTTCATTTTCAACTTCAAAGCTTGGGACACCAAAAACACCATTTGACACAGCGTCTTTTATATTTTGCTTAATGGCCTTACGAGCTAATCGATCACTATCTAGTGTGTCATATTCCTGCTCGCTTATACCAGCTTCTTCTACAATATATTTCTTAAGAGACTCATAATCTTCAAAATTTCCACCTTCTTTCCAACCATAGCGGAAAAATGCCGTGATCACCCTCTTCTGCTTTTCTTGGTCATCTGAACACGCCAAAGCAAAACGGAGTGCCCCCAGAGGATTGAAAGGGAGAATCTGTGGTGCTCTTAAAGGAATATCTAGTTTCAATGCTCTTCTTAAACAGTCCTTAAAAAGATACTCTCTCTTTGGTTTGATCTCTCCTGGTCCCACACTTCCCACTTCAGCTATGACCTTTCCAACCATTACTGGAATTGGTCGTAAATTGAGACTTTGATCCCTAAGAATCTTCTCCCAAGCAAGGTATGAATAAGGAGAAGTAAAATCGAAATAAAAGTTAACTTGTTTAGTATTTTTCATGCTAACTATCTTATATTTTGGGCACTGGCTTTTCAATAATAAACAAATATACGAAGGATAGATTTTGATTGCCTCCAAACCTGATGATTTCAGTCAGTTGCATTATCAAAGAATTCTCATAAATCAACAATCTTTGCTTTATTGAAATAAATTAAGACCGATAATAAAATCTATAAAGTACTAATATTAAAAATGATTTGAGGATTGAGATGGCCTACACACCACTTCGTATTTCTACGATTAAACCGGAAAGAGAACTAACTTTTGACCTTTATATCTACTTTAAGGAAACTTACCTTAAATACCATGAAAGAGGCTCTGGTATCGAAGAAGAAAAGTATGGAAAACTGAGAAAGCAAAAGATTGCGAAGTTTTATATTACTGAAGAAGATGAGCCACACTACCAAGCATTCCTCGACAAGCTCTTAGAAGATACAATGGCCGATCCCAATGTCTCTGTCGATGACAAGGTCAATATGGTTGATGGCGCATGTTCTACTGCCATTGAAAGAATGCAGGAAGAGCCGGAAAGTGAGGCAGCCTACAAGATGACAAATAAGGCGGCCAAGAGTTTGAGACAAGTTGTTGAACAAAATCCAGAGGCCCTCAAAAAGATTTTTGGAAAGAAAGCAAGTGAAGCAGACCTCATTATCAAACACTCGCTAAATGTTTCGGCCCTTTCACTAAAGCTGGGTCAGAAAATGAAACTGAATGAGTCGCAGCTCGATAATATTGCAACAGCAGGACTTATTCACGATGTAGGGATTACTCGTCTTAATAAGCAAGATCAAGAACTCTTCAAAAAAGAGAAAGAAAAGTATACAAATGATGATAAGAGAATCTATGGTCTGCATGTTAAAGATGCCGTGGCCGCTTTAAAAGATAAACCATGGGTTAATGATGATGTTATGGAGCTTGTATTAAACCACGAAGAAGTTCTCTCAGGGCTTGGTCCAAATAAGAAGAAGAATCTCTCTGCTTCAGAAATGATCCTATCTCTCGTCAATACATATGATAAGTATATCCTAACAAAGGGATGTACTCCCTCAGAAGCGATCAAAGATCTTATGATTAATGAGCTTGGTAATTATGAGCTAGACCTTATCAATAAGTTTAAAGAAGTCTTAAAATCAGAGGGACTTCTTGACTAAATTATCATTGATTACACTCACACTACTCTTAGCCCTCACCTTCTCATGTAAGGAGGAGAAGGAAGACTGTGAAACCATTTCTATGAAGTGTTATCAAGGCTGGCCGAGAAAGTGTAATGAACTAAAGAAGCAGTGTCATAATGTAAAAATCAAGTACACAAAAGAGCTATGCCAAAAGGCCTTTAATGACCTTTTATTAGGACGTGAATACAAACAAATACTCAATGTCTACGGTGAAAGAGTTGAAGGATGCTTTAGTGACAAAGAAATCAAGAAATATAAGAAATAATTAGTTAGATAGTGGAAGTTGGATAACTTCAGAGTTTTTCTGCTTAGATTTTGGAAGCTTTAATTGTTCTAGCTTCTTTAGAACACAGCTTCTTTCTTCAGTGTTAATTCTCTTAGATGAAATGACCAAACGAGACTCTTCAACTTGTCCTAAGGGAGAGACTTTTAGTCTCACGACGAGTTGGTTCCCCTTAGTGTAAAGACAGCTCATAATACTTTTAGAGTTCTTTTGAACGGCCTCTATTAAAGCTTTCGAACCATTTGATTTTCCCATATAGATCTTTGTACCATGCTTATTACCATCAATTTGAGTTGGCACATACTTTCCCCTCTCACTTGCCATAAGCTTTGAGTAAGATAGGAGGAAACAAAGAGCTACAAGTAATTTCATATAACCTAATGCCCTAAGACCGCGCTTTTTATGCGACCTAAGAAGCTTTTCTTAGTTTTTATTTTTTGAATATCCATGGCCGGGTCGACAATATTTTCAAATTGTTTTTCTCTCTCTTGAATATATGTCTCAACCTGCTCAATACTTTGCGATGAAACACTAAAAGAGCGTATGTCGTCGATTAACTGGTTATTTTTTTCTACTATTTCACGGGCCTTCTTAGCGGCATGATTGCCAGAGAAAGACTGAACAGAATTCGTCTTATTTTCCCAAGGGCGGTTGGCCTTTTCTTTTATCTCAATATTCGCCTGAATATTTTTTTTCTTATTATTATTAACTTGCTCTAGACTTAGCGCCATTAGAACCTTCCTTCAATATTTCCGATTCGGCTTGCACCAAGCACACGTGTTGTTTGCGAATCCAAACCTTGATGCCTTTCAAGATAGTCTTCAATTCGACCATGAACTTCTCTCATAAGAGTCATTAGCTCATTAGCAATTGGCTTCGCGCTAGCATGTTCTACAATTGAAAGATTAAGTGCCATAGCTTCTTCAGCCAGAACAGACTCTCTAATTCCAATTGAAGTACAACCCTCAACATTTCCTTGGTACCAAGTTAATATATCATTACTTAATTTTCTATTTTGTGAATACTTTGTAGGAACAAAGATTGATTCAAAATCTAAGCCCATCTCATCTTTAAACTCTTTTAAGAAATGACCAAATACTTTGAAGTTTCTAAAGTTATTGATCTTGCACTCAAGTGGTGAAATTAAGGCATCACAGGCCACAAGAGCGTTTGTCGTTAGTTTGTTCCAATTTGGAGAGCAATCCATGATAATTAAATCAAAGTACTCTTTTAACGGGTTCACGACCTTCTCTCTTAGCCAAAACTCTCTCCTATTGATATTGCTCAAAGAGTCATTTAAGGCCACGAGCTCTGGTGTTTCAGGGATCACAAAGAGGTTTGGAAGACCGACTTGAGTAATGATTTCATCAAGAGAGACGTGTCCTGCAAAGAAGTCTGTGAGACCCTTTGTTTGATCGAGTCTTTCTATGATTTCTTCGAGATCACCATTGCTATCAAGATCACAGTCATGTCCTAGGGCCGTTGTCACATCTCCCTGGATATCAAGTCCGATAACACATGTCTTCATTCCGTGAAGGGCCGCAGTTCTGGCAAGATTTAATGCTAGAGTACTTTTAAGAACCCCACCCTTTGTTGTAAAAACAGACAGGGCCACAGATCTTTCAAACTTTTTAAAATAACCAACTTTTTCCCCAATTTGAGGAAGAATATTTCGAGACCACCCCTTTCTATAGAGGGCGCCAGATCTATATTTGCGAGATGGTGGAATTTCACCAGCTTCTTCTAATTTTGTAATTTGTGACTGTAGAGACTTGTCACCAAAGATTTCCGCTACTTTCTTTAGCGGTAGATATGTATCCATTCGAGCACTCCTCCATAAGGCTTATGAATATTGTAATCAACTTTACTTTGGAGTGTCAAAATTCTATTTGAGTTTAATCATCTTATCAGACTCGGTGTAATCCGATCTTTGAACCTCACTGCTATTGGCAACAGACTCGATTTTCTTGACGATATCAACCACTCTATTCAGAGCATTCCTCGTCTTATCGATATAAGGTGATTGATAGTCCTTTTCAATCTTTCTAAGCATTCCTAGAGCGATCGTTAAAGGATTATTGATTTCATGATTATAAGTCACAATCATAGCGTGAGCAGTTTCCAGCTCAGCCTTTTGCAGATTGTCCTTATTTAACTTTTTCATTGTGAGCTGGGTATTAATTCTAGCCAGGGCCACTTCTATATTAACCGGCTTAACGATGTAGTCATTAGCACCGCCTCTTAAGCTATTAACAATGGCCTCTGTTTCACTCTTGCCTGTCACCATTATAATTGGAAGCTCAAAGGCACTATATGTTTTTCTTAATTGTACTAAAACTTGGTCACCCGAAAGATCGGGCATCATAATATCGAGAAGAACAAGGTCAATACCACCTTCTTCAACTGCTGTTAGACAGTCATTTCCACAAAATGCTTGAACAACATCGAAGCCCTTCTTTTCGAGCTTCTTCGTCAGCATTTTATTGTTAATTTGATCGTCATCGACAACTAGTATTCTCATTAAACCTAACCTATGCGGCCTGATTGAAGCTAAAGTTCTTTAGCTCATCTATCAAATGCCCTACTTCTGTTTTTAAAACTTCATATTTAGCTTCTACATCATCAAACTTTCCATCACGCCCCATTTCTTCAAGCTCAAACGCGTGCTCCTTAGCAACAGTTGAGCAGAAAGTGGCAAGAACTCCCTTAAGAGTATGAGCTGATATTTGAAGCCCTTCAGAGTTTCTATCGGTGATGGATTTCTCAACTTCTTGCAGCATTTGATTATAACTATCGACGAAGTCACCGAATATTTCTTGGAAAATCTCAGGATCATCACCAAACATTAAATTGAGTTCATTCTCATCAAACTTCATTAGTCTCTCCGATTAAATTTCTCCTAATATTATCGGTCAAAACCGGCCAAGTTCTTAGTTTTGGTACAAAAAAAGGGCCTAAGTTAGGCCCTTTCCTTATATTATCAAATACTTATATTACAATTATGAACCAAGCTTCTCTCTTCCAGACATATACGGTCTTAGCTTTTCTGGTACATGAACTGTCCCATCTTCTTGCTGGTGATTCTCAAGGAATGGAACAAGAATACGTGGAGTAGCAACGGCC
>NZ_AUNJ01000047.1 GCF_000447775.1 Bacteriovorax sp. DB6_IX | reverse complement strand
AGAAAACAAATTATCTCTATCAAGCCTTTGATAAGAAGAAACTTCATCGCTCATTTATGGGCTACACAGATGCGAAGTCATCAACGCTTATTGGCCTAGGTGCGACAAGCATTTCTAATACAGATTATAGCTTCAGACAAAATAGTAAGGATGTAAAAGACTACACTGAGCAAATGAGTAAAGTTAGATTGCCAGAAAATCAGACCTCTCACGAACTCAATCCTGCAGATCAAATAATTAA
>NZ_AUNJ01000046.1 GCF_000447775.1 Bacteriovorax sp. DB6_IX | reverse complement strand
TTTTTCAATTATGTCTTTGGATATTGAAACTAGCTTAGGAAATGATCTCTATTCAATTGGTATTCATCAAAGAGGTGATGGCAATGAATATAAGAAAGTCTATATGGTCGGAGAGCTAGAAGACCAAGAAGATGTGGAATTCTTTAGAACTGAAAAAGAGCTCTTGGTGAAATTTCTGAGGGACTTTCCAAGTTATGATCCCGATCTCTTTGTCGGGTGGCACGTCGTTGGATTTGACCTCA
>NZ_AUNJ01000045.1 GCF_000447775.1 Bacteriovorax sp. DB6_IX | reverse complement strand
TTTAGGCCTAGACCATTTCCATTTTCTGAAAATGTTCTGTTGAGTTGTCCAAGTTCATGAATTTCTTCCCCTAGGCCAATACCGTAATCGATTACTGAAAATTGAGTATTTGAATTATTTTGAACGATCTTAATCTTGATTGATGAAGATTTATGTTTTAGTGAATTTGCTCTGTGTGCATTATTAATTAAGTTACTAAGAATGATTTCAATTTCTTCACGTGAAATGTCGGATTCAACCCAAGCTCTATTTAATTTGAGTTCCGTTTTTATTTGAGTATTAAGTTCAACTGTTTTTTGGTTTTTTAAGGATTGAACTAAGTTTGGAAGACAAATAACTTCTTTCTTTTGAGTTCCAAAATCAATGATCTTTTGCATTTGTTTAAAGCATCTTTGTTCAATCTCGTTTTTTTGAGGGTGATTATCAAGATGACCATTACTAATAATCTTTAAAGTCTGAAGGGGAGACTTCATATCGTGAAGAACTGTCTTAATCCTATTGGCCTCTTTTGTAACTTCAACATTAAATTTCTTCGTTCTGATTTCTACGATATTTTCTACACTCACGTTGCCTCCTAAGTTGAAGGCAAAGTAGTTCTATTTCACGTTTTTTGCGAAAAAAAATTAAAAAGGTCGGAGATTTCTTAACCAGGGTGGGAAATTATTCGTATTATCGGTAATTTAATGATCTATTTACGGGATTAGGTAAAAAAAAAGGACTGATTACTCAGCCCTTCTAACGAAAACAAACGAAACACAAACTTGGATGAAGAATAAATTCTTTCTCCAGACGCTTGTTTATCAAAATATTAATTAGCTAGCAAGAAATTAGTCTATAATTCTTGTCAATTAATTAAGGTTAAATAATATATGTGTTTGTTTTTTTAAGTGAAAGTTAACTTATTAGTAAGATATAATATATCTATGGTGGATGAAGATTTAATCCATATTCAAAGTGAATTTATATCTGCGTCAATTTCAAGAAATGGTGCAGAGCTAAAGAATCTTGTCGATCTCGACACAAATATAGAGTATTTGTGGCAAGGGAATAAGGCCGTTTTTCCTTATAGCTCTCAAGTGATTTTTCCTATTGTTGGGAGATTAAGAGATGATCAGTATTTTCTTGGAAGAAAGTTTTATCGACTAGCTAAAGATGGATTTGCAAAAGATCTAAAGTTTGATGTTAAGAGTCAACGAAGGGATCAGGTCTCCTTTATACTTGGACATGACTCAGATACGATGCAAGGCTTTCCTTTTATGTTTAGCTTAGTCGTAACGTATAAGGTTTATGGACCAAAACTTACGGTCTCTCTTGAAATTAAGAATTTAGATAAGAAAGAAATGTTTTGCTCATTAGGTTTTGGAGCTGTTTTCAATATTCCCCTTTCAAACGAAAACCTTGAGGATTATTATCTAGAATTTGATAGCCAAGAAGATAGAGGAGCTTACTATCTTGATAATGGACTCGTTAACTTTCATCATGCAGATAATAAGAAAATTCTAACAGGGAATAGAGTAAAGTTTGATAATGGAGCCTTCAAAGGTGGAGAGATGTTATTTAAGGACTTTTCTTCAACAGAGGTTTCTTTAAAAAATAAACTTAATGAGAAATCTGTTGTACTAGATTTTGGAAATGTTCCCTATCTTTCGATTTGGTCTTATCCTGGAGCACCATTTGTTAGGATTGCACCTTCATTTGGAGTGACTGATGCCGTTGACTCAAATAATGACTTTTACACGAAAGAAGGTCTTATGGATGTTGAGCAAGAGAAGACCTTTAAAATGGAAATGTCGATTTTAGTACGTTAAAAAGAGAGTAGTGTTTCTGCTCTGTCCTTCAGAAGATATCTTGGTTCTTCAATACTTAAACTTTGGCCTTTAATGACTCTATCATATAACTCAAGATACTTTTCCGAATAAGTATTGATTGCGAACTTGTCTAAGCAATACTCTCGAATTTGTTTTGGAGAAAGTGAGCAATCAAAGTTGGCAACAGCATCGAAGAACTCTTCATAATTTGCACAGGCCTTTCCAGCTTCACCTATAACTTCAGGAAGACTTCCATGTTGTGAGCCGAAAATAGGGAGGCCTTGACTCATTGATTCTGTCATTGCAATGCCAAAAGGCTCTGGCCATCTAACAGGAAAGACGAGGGCGTCACAAGATCGAATGATATCTAATTTTTCTTGGCCACCTACAAAACCATGATTGTGAATGAGTCTAGAAAGAGAAAAAGATTTTCCTCCAATAATATGGAGATGCTTCTTTGTCTTCTTTGCGACATTTTTGCAATGGGATAAATTCTTAACTCGCCAACTGGCCTTAGCTAGAAAAAGAAGGTGATCACGACCTTTATTACTAATATTTTCAGGTTCAGGATATTCATCAAAATCCAGAGCGTTATGTACGAAAATATCTGAATTGTGATTATTTGCATGGGCCTTTGAGACGAAAACACTATTCTTATGAAAGCTTTCCCCGACCTGACCATTTCCATGGACAGTACAAATAAGTGGTTTTTCAATATCAAAGCTTGGTTGGTACTGGAGATGGACAACTTCTGTATCGTTTGGGATTTTTTCTTGCCATCGATCTCTTAAAAATTCTCCCTCAAGAGGGATCAATTTAATTCCATAATTCTCTACTTCAGAATTTGGATGTCCTAGAAAAGTTACTTCATGACCTAATCTCGCAAGTTCTTTCATATGCCAGAATAGGATTCTTTCCGTTCCTCCGTATTTTTTTACAGGAAGTGGAACATGGTGATAGAAAGTAATTTTCATTCGATATTTCTCCCGTCCTGGAGATCTTTAATCTTTGAATATTTTAGAAGTGCAGAAAGAGAGTTTATAAAACAGATAATAAAACCATATCGTCCATCAAGAAACCCTCTTTTAAGAATATAGTCTTTAAAGAACTTAAGAATTGGACGAGTGACAATTTTAAAGCAATTAGACCTTACTCCACGTGAGTAGGCTTCTTTCGCTGCAATAGTTGTGAATTTATTTGTTTGAGTGACATGATCCGTAATAGAGTCGTAACTATAATGCAGAAGATTACCTTTAATAAATTTTTCAGTAGAGCCTTGTGACATTTCTATAATGTCGTGAGGATTAACTCCGGCCCACTTTGCCTTCGTCTTATTAAAGAGTCTAAGTTTTCTATCGGGATACCATCCACAGTGATAGACCCACTTATCCACATAATTTGTGAGTCGATTGAAAAAATATCCGTCAGAAGTAAAGTTTTCCTTCACTTTAAGAATACTTTCTCTGAGCTGATCATCAAGTGCTTCATCTGCATCGAGAGAGAGAACATGGTCGTAAGTCGTTTGAGTTAGGGCATAGTTTTTCTGTTGAATATGTCCTTTAAATTCATTAACAATGAACTTAACATCATACTTAAGGCAAATGTCTTTCGTTTTATCTGTAGAATAGGAATCGACGACGACAATTTCATCGACAATACCTATGAGTGATTTTATGCAGCGCTCAATGTTGTGTTCTTCATTAAACGTTATAATTGCAGCAGATAGTTTTACCATTTTTATACCAACGGACTCCAATGAATAAGAAGTCACCAACTATATTTATTT
>NZ_AUNJ01000044.1 GCF_000447775.1 Bacteriovorax sp. DB6_IX | reverse complement strand
TAATATAATTCACATCAATAATCTTCTCAAATCTCTTAAATAGATTCTTAGTTTGTTCGCTCTCCACATCAATCAGACCATAGAAGAACTCACAGTCTCTTAGCTCATCGATATTATCTTTATTGAGAATGATATCCACAAAGGCATTTCTCCACTGTCTCTTACCTGAGAGGCAAAAATCATGGGAGACTTTGAGATCTGAAAG
>NZ_AUNJ01000043.1 GCF_000447775.1 Bacteriovorax sp. DB6_IX | reverse complement strand
ATTTATCTCTTCAATGATCGAAGATTTCGACTGAAAATGATTTGAAAACTCTCTGACAAAGTTCACATAGAGATCGGCCATGACTGGAGTTGACCAAACACTTGGAAACTCACTATTTGTTCTCCCAAGTTCCGAAAGATACTTAATCTGATCAGAGTGACTAATGTGAAAGCTATCCCCTCCAAAGAGAGAAGGTACTTCTTTTCTATTCGCCTCATTCCAAACCCAACTTGGTAGAGGAATATTGCAATTATCTCCAACATTTCCACCACATTGGTGAAAGGACATTATTGGAACCCAGTTTAAACCCGCGTTCTGAATAAGTGTCGACATCCTATCATAGTAAGCCCAATCAAATTGGCCCTTTTCTCTTTCGACAGCTCCCCACCAAACATCAGTTGAGATTGATGTGACTCCACTTTGTTTAAGTTGATGAAGTCGATTTTCGAAAGCCTGCCACTCTCCTTCATTATTTATAATAAGAGGGGCCATGACATTAACTCCGGCCAGACAGATTGTTTGAAATAAAATGATTAATGAAATGAATACTTTCTTCATTATCTCTCCAAAAATTTTTCTAATCCCTCCTATCTTAATTCCTTTAATGGTGAATAATCTTTATTTTGAAAGATTTTCAGAGGTGTTAAATTAGTGAACAAGATCTAAGTGCTTAAAATCTTGACTTAAACAACTAAAATTCTATCCCATCGCAATTGAAAGAATTTCAACATCCTTTCAACTTATTTAGCTTTGGGATAAATAGTCTGCATGATGAAATCTACGATACTACTTCTCCTATTCATGGCGGCTTCTACCCAAGCATTTGAGAATCTCAGAGACGATCAAAATCTAAAGTTTCTCCTTTGGGAAAATAATAAAGAGAGTCTTGCCCGCGACCACCAACGAGGCCTAGGAGGAGGACTTGAGTATCAAATCGCTCAAGATTTTTGCCAAAAGATAATCCCGCTCTTTATTGAAGAGATCTCTTGTCATGAGCTTTACAATGAAATTGCTAAGGGAATGCAAGAGTGGACAAAGGTTCAACCGGCCATAACCTTCACAAAACTAGATAATAGTATTTTAACTGTTGAGCACCCTCAAAACCTTGAGTATCTCAACTACGATCAAAGTGAGCTAGGTTTAATAAAGGCGAAAGATGTCTATCCCATCTCGACATCTCTATCTACACATGGAGCTGAAATCGACTTTCATACAATAGATAGCTGGGATGATGTTATTCAAGATATTGCCTTTTTTGCTTACGCCGACCTCATATGGGGAAACAAAGAAGTCGTCGATCTTCTTGGCCAAAAACGTCAAAGCGCAAACCTTTTAAGCGCCGACATTTTTTTTAATACTGACCCTAAAATATGTTACTTCAAGCAAGGGACTCAGCTCTCTCTTCTCAGTATTCCCTCTCGATGTAAAAAAGTTCTCAGATTTAGTTTTGTTGTGACTCATGAAGTAGGTCACACACTTGGGCTAGATCATATCTCTGAAAATAAGACCGTCATGGGCAGAGCGAGTGATAGGGAGCCTATTTATCATATTACTCAAGTTGATGAATACCACTTAAAAAGACTATACCCTTCGACTCTACAGGATATCGCCATTAGAAATAGCTACGAAGACGAGTTTATGGAAGATGATGAGCCGGACTATATGTTCTATAGAGATTAATTTCTTCTTAAAAAAGTGTCTAAAGTTTGTACACCCATTGTTCATTTTTTCAATAAAACAAAAGTGTTCACTTTTTTGTGTTAAAAATTGAAAAAACAAAAACACACACTATCACAAAAATAGGAGAACACATGATTAAACAAGTCGTAACAGGTTTAGCGTTATTAACAACTCTTTCAACAGCTACTCATGCGGGAGTTGACTTTGACGGAGTCATTAGAGCGAGAGGGATCAATGTAGAGTTTTCTTCAGGATCCTCATGTAAGCAAAAGCTTAGAACTCTTAAAAGAGAAATTGTTAATCTAAATAATGACCTTATGACTTGTGAAGCTCAAAATAGAGATAATGACCTTAGACCAAGACTTAGAGAACTCCGTAGAGAGAACAAGAACCTTAAAATTGAGGTTGAGGAACTAAGAAGATTATTAGATGCGACCCAAGGAGACAGCCAAGACGATGAGCTTTCACCAGAACTAATTGGAGATATTTTAGATTCTTGTCATGGAAGCTACTCAAGTGCCAGAAGTTGTCTAAAGAACTCTATCGATAAAATTATTCAAAGAGGACTGGACGGAAGACGTATCAGAGCAATTAGTGCGGGATGTGCAGTTATAAAGAGCAGTACAAGTGGATACAACTGTTATTACAATGGACTCAAAAACATTAAACAAAACCTCTCGGCACCACTTGGTCATCTTATGACAGAAATGTGTCATGGAAGCTATGATGATGCATCAGCTTGTCTTTACTCTGCCTCTGCTGAATATGCGTCGGCAAACTTCTCAGTAGATATTTTAAGAGACTCATGTCAAGAAATCTCAAGTACAACTAGCCGTTACAACTGTCTTTATAAAGGTTTAAGAAATAAATAATTAATAACTCTGAGTAGGCTTTCTTCAAGCCTACTCGTTCTTTATCCACTCCAAGAATCCCATAAGTAAATGATAAGCAGTCGTCGATGGATGTAAATCTGTCTCATCTTTTAGATCACGAGATAAATGTTCCTTCCAAGAGTTATTTTCATTGAGACGATATTTTAATGTGAAATCTTTTTGTGCTTTTGCTCTTTCTAAATATTTCTCATCTTGCTTAATACGGTATAAGCATAGGTGGGCCTTAAGTGCTTCGGTTTCTGGCCAAATTCTCTTCGCCGTTTTCGTAGCTTCCCCATCTCTATTAACTTCGTTATAGATTCCACCAAATTCAGTGTCCCATCCAAAGTCATAACCGAAGCTATA
>NZ_AUNJ01000042.1 GCF_000447775.1 Bacteriovorax sp. DB6_IX | reverse complement strand
ACTTTTGTTGCTTTAATATTCACCGCTGTCATATATGTAGTATTATAGTGGTACTTTTTTACAAGAAATGGAGTTGTACTCAACGCCAGTAAAGCAACGAAGATATACCTATTCTTTATAAGTTTCATTCTAAGAAGAATTGTCATAAATAAGGCACATAGTAGAGAAGCTAAAAGAAATAAGCTATCAGGAGTAAAGACAAACCCTTCTAATAGTTTGATATCTAAAGGCTTTTCTGAGCTGTACTGAGTTACCTGTACCTTTTTAGTCACACTGTCCAAGTTTTTAATCAACGCTGGGTGGCTAAATCCAAGACTCTTAGCTTTTTCGAGATTGTATCGTGCGGCCGCAAGGTTTCCCTCCTTGGCCAGAATTGTTCCAAGATTATAGTGAAAAACACCTGGACTCAGCGAGTCACGATCCTTAACTAGCTTCTCCTTTAGCTCGGTATACTTTCCGTCTAAATAGAGTTGTTCTAATTCTTTTACCTGTTTATTTATGTTAGTATCTGCCATGTTAATAATATTATCATCTGCTCTATTTTGCTTTGCAAGCTAGTGATAATTCTACCTAATAAAGGATAATAAATGGATATCAGAGTAACGTCACCTGAAATACAAGATCAAATGAATAAGTTATTTTCATCTATTCTTCTTGAGCAGCAAAAGTATATGCAGGTAAGAAAACCTGATGCTGATAAAGCTCACTTAGTAGAATCAGCTCTGAAAGAATATACAGCAAATAGAGGGAAAGGTTTCTTCTACAATTATATGTCATCAGGAAGAGGGCACGGTCCTTTTACTGAGCAAATTGATGGTTCAATCAAATATGATTTAATTGGAGGTATTGGTCCAAATATTCTTGGCCATTCACATCCTCTCTATATTAAAGCTCACCTTGAGTCTGCATGTTCAGACACAGTAATGTGTGGAAACCTACAACCTTATCCTGAAGCTGCAGCGATTACTGAAATGCTCATGAAGAATGTTTCTAACAGTAGACTTAAGCACTTTTGGTTCACTGGTTCAGGAAGTTTTGCAAACGATCTTGCACTCAAGCTAATCTGGCAAAAGAAAGAACCAAAATATAGATTAATCGCATGTACAAAAGCATTTGCTGGTAGATCAGTTGCGACACAAGATATCACGCACAATGAAGCTTACAGACAAGGAATGCCTCAATCTGTTCAAGTAGATCACGTGCCACACTTTGATCAAACAGATCCAGAAAACGCATTAGAAAAAACAATCACGGCCCTTAAAGAAGTTGTGAAAGCCAATCCTAATCAACACTGTGCCCTTATGATGGAAATCATCCAAGGAGAAGGTGGATTTATCTACGGACCTAAAGAATATTACGAAGGTGTTTTTAACTGGGCAAAAGAGAATGATCTTTATATCTGGATTGATGAAGTTCAAACTTTTGGTAGAACAAGAGAGCTCTTTGCCTTCCAGAACATGGGATTAGATCAATACGTAGATGTCGTAACTGTTGGTAAAGCTCTTCAAGTATGTGGAGCATTATTCACAGAAGAACTTAACCCAAAACCTGGACTAATTGCTGGAACATTCAATGGTTCTCTTACAGCTCTAAATGCAGGTGAAAAAATCATTCGTTATCTCACTGAAGGAAACTTCTATGGAGAGAATGGAAGAATCGCTGAACTTGAACATACATTCCTATCGAAATTAAATCATCTTTCAAAGAACTCATGTAAAGGTAAGATTAATTACTCAGGTGGAATTGGAACAATGATCGCTTTTGAAGTTGGTGATGCTTCAAAAGACATCACTATCGAGTTCATTAAGAAGCTTTTTGAAAATGGAATTATTGCGTTCATGGCCGGTAATCAACCGACAAGAGTGCGCCTCTTGCTTCCGCTTTCTTTAACTGATGAACATATCAACGAGATCTTCAAAATTATCGAACAGACTGTTTTAGAGGTTGTTAAATAAGGTATATTAAATGTTTAAGTTAAGAGCCGTTCAATTAAAAGATATCGATGATCTTTTTGAGTTAAGTAAGTTATATACATTTATTAACTTACCTGCTGATAGAGATATGATTGAAGAGAAGGTCAAGAATTCACTGAAGACTTTTGAAAAACCATCCGATGATCTTGCAGAAAATCATTATATTTTTGTTCTTGAAGACTTAGAAAAGAATAATGTTATTGGTTGTTCTATGATTCATGCTCAACATGGAACTGAAGAGGAGCCACATTTCTATCTCACAGTTGGTCAGGAGAATAAGTTTAGTCAGTCAATTAACACTGGCTTTATTCACGGAACTCTTAAGCTAGGTTTTGATACAAATGGCCCGTCAGAGATCGGTGGTCTTATTCTCAACCCAAGCTATCGCGGCAATCCATATAAACTAGGAAAGCAACTTTCTTTTGTTCGTTTTCTTTATATGGCAATGCATCCGAATAAATTCAAAGAGCTTATTCATACTGAGCTAATGCCACCATTTGACAGTGAAGGTCGTTCACCTCTTTGGGAGGCAATCGGTAGAAGGTTCTTAAATATGGAATACCATGATGCTGATCTCCTTAGTAGAAAGAATAAGGAGTTCATTCTTAGTTTGTTCCCCTCTGGAACAATCTATGAAACACTTCTTCCAATTGAAGCGAGAAATGCTGTTGGAAAAGTAGGAAAAGACACTCTTCCAGTAAAGAAAATGATTGAATCAATTGGGTTTAAATATACGAATGAAGTTGACCCTTTTGATGGAGGGCCACATTACCGCTGCCCTTTAAAAGAATTAAAACCTGTTAAAAATAAAGCAATAGTAGATATTTCATTTGATGAGCTTAAAGATGAAGTTCAATGGTATCTCGTTGATGATACTAATAAAATCTTTGAAGCCTACTGTGTTAAAGCTAAAATTGATAACAACAAACTAATTATTGATAAAGAATTTGAATCACTTTTTTCAAATTCAACTTTAAACAATAAGACTGTTGTTCCACTATAAGGAGAATAGATGTTTGAATTAAAAGGAAATTACTTCAACAATAGATATGTTCAACCTATCACATCTGGACCAAGTGCTACTGAAATTTTCATCAAGAGAGAATGTCCTTCAAATACTTCTGAAGAACTATGGAATCTCCCTGTTGACTATACACATATTGATGAAATCGTTGAGTCATCTGTTAAAGGTTTTAAGACATGGCGAAATACAGGTATAGAAGAGAGAATCAAGGTTCTTAGAAACTACCAGAATCTCTTAAAAGATAAGGCCGATGAAATTGCCCTAGCAATTGCTCTTGAAGTTGGTAAACCTCTTTGGGAAGCAAAGACAGAAGCTGGTGCACTTATTGCAAAAGTAGATGTCACAATCTCTGACTCTCTACCAAGAATTGAACTTAAGGAGTATGAAGATATCCTTCCAAATACAAAAGGAAGCGTTCATTATAAACCAGTTGGTCCTAGCTTTATCATCGGACCATTTAATTTTCCGTGCCACCTAGCTAATGGACAGATACTGAGTGCACTGATTGCTGGAAACTCAATTATCTTTAAACCATCTGAGAAAACATGTTACAGTTCACAACTTATGTTTGATTGCCTTGCAAATGCTGGCTTCCCAGAAGGTGTTGTAAACCTCGTTCAAGGTGATGGAGAAACAGCAAGAAGAATTTTAAAGTCAAAAGATATTAAGGGTGTTTTCTTTACTGGTTCAAAAGAAGTTGGACTAAAAATTATTGAAAGCACTTATACTGATTTAAGCAAACTCGTTTCATTAGAGTTAGGAGGGAAGAACCCTGCTATTATTGATGAAAATGTAAATATGGATTTCGTCTTAGAGGAATTGATAAAAGGATCTTTTCTTACAACAGGACAAAGATGTACTTCTACAGCAATCGTTGCCGTTCACGAGAATATTCATCAAGAACTAATTTCTAAATTTCATGAAATGGCTAAAAGAATAATTGTAGATCACCCTGTTGAACATGAGGAAACTCCATTTATGGGTCCTCTTATTGATCAAAGATCACTTGATCAATATTTGCTTTATATGGGAATGGCTAAACGCGAAGGTATTGAAGAAGTTATGCGTGGAAAACAGCTTGATAAGAAACATCCTGGTTACTATGTTTCACCATCAATTCACCTTGCTCAAAAATTTGATGAAGCCAGTCACTTCTTAAGTTCAGAAATTTTTGGACCTAACTGTACATTTATACCTTTTAATGATTTTGATGAAGCAATTGATATTGCAAATAGAACAGAATATGGTCTTGCGGCCTCTGTCTTTACATCTGAACAAGCTAAATTTGATCATGCTGTTAAAAATATTGATGCCGGATTGATTAACCTTAACAGATCAACTGTTGGTGCTAGTTCTAAACTTCCTTTTGGTGGAGTTAAAAATTCTGGTAATTATAGACCTGCGGCAGTTTCAACTATTGATAGCTGTGTTTATCAAATGGCTTCTCTTGAAATTAGAGATACAACTCCAACAGGTTCAATTGTTGGACTTATGGATTAAAATTGTTTTTTGTTAACTAATACACCAGTTCGAGAAGACTTTGAAAGGTCATCTTTTAAAGTCTTCTCCTGCTCAATATCGACTCCAGCATTTTTCATATATAGTCCCATAACCTCTTTTTGCTTTAGTTTCGACTGAACATATTTGAATCTTTCTTTTTCTTTTAAAATAAAAATTGAAGTCTCGACAGTGTTTCCAGAGCTATCTCTTGAGGTGTCACCAATTTTGCTCTTATCAACGTAGTGCTGGATATATTCGCATACGGCCGCCCCGGCCAAACATGGTTCCGATTTTTCAACAGTTTCAGGCTCGATATTCCTACTAAACGGTAATATCTTTGCACCCTCTTCATTGTCTCCAAAATTGAACGTCTCGCCTTTTTCGAACTGATCCAACATATCTGTTAGCTCAATACGATTGGAGCCACTAGAGCTTGCTGTGAGCTCTGAGATCTCTTCTGGTGTAATGATTCTTAGTACTTCGCCTAATAATGATACTGCGGCCATATAATTTTCCTTATACCCGATTACTATTATCGGTTAATAATAGAAAAAATTAAGAAAATCTTTAGTGTTTTATGTATTATCAGGCACTTAGTAAAAAGAAAGTTTTTTTCCCTACTAGACAAAGAACGAAAAAGTCTTTATAAAATTATCTACTTACCAAAGAATACTGGGATGTGGCGCAGCGGTAGCGCAGTAGACTGTTAATCTATTGGTCCGGGGTTCGAATCCCCGCATCCCAGCCATTTTTTTCTCCGAACATTGATATTTCTCACTATCTACCCTGTAGATATTTATCTGCTTTTTGCTAATCTTATTTTATGAAAAAACTAGAAACAATCCTTAAAGATGACTTCCAGAGAGAAGCGATTAATAAAGTCCACCAACTCTATAAAGAAACTATTGCTGAATATAGAGAAGATGTTAATGAAGAATACGAAAATATCCATCTTAGTGAAAACTTTCAAACATTCTTTAAAAAGGCTATTTTCTCAGATGCGCTCAATAACTATTCTGACATCAATTGGTACTGGCTCAAGCTCATTGAAAAGCTCGTTTATCTGATATATCTCCACGAAGAACTTGTTATAAGTGATAGTGAGTTTGAGTTGAGTGAAACTGAAGATGAACTATTCAATTTCTGGCATGATAGTGATTATGCGAAATCATTTCTAAATATGATCAATGAGAGTAAGGATCTCCTATCAACTTCTAAATTTCACTTAAGTTTATTAGAGGGGCAAATCATTGGATTCCTTTCTCTTCAGATAGACCAATCAATTAGCTTTAATGAAATTTCTTATTATAATGTTCCAGAGCTTGGTGACGGTCACAACAGACTATTCAATTCTAACTCACACTCTTATTTACAATTTAAAATCCAATAACCCGGATCGTTTTATATTCAAGCAATCTAGTGATGGTGAATATATTACTGCTGATAAAGAAACAATTTAACTTTTAATAATAAAGTTACAACCTTTAGATAATGGTGTTTAATCTTCACATGAGTTCAAAAGAACTAGATTCAGACTTAGATCATTTTAAGTCTAAGATCGAATTAGCCTTATCTATTATTAAAGAAGCTAATCCCGCTCTATATACAACATTTATAAATTTCACAAAAGTCATTATTCCTATTAATGAGAAAGGCATTGTCAGTTATTCAATGCAATCATTACCAGGCTTCTCTAGTATCAACACGTTTGAAAGAGACTTCTTAGATTTACTTGATGATCTATTACATGAAACGGTCATCACTACATGAAATCATTTTCTTAATGTCGAAGAACTTTTAATCGAAGATGATGAAAAAATCTATTACAGTCCATGGCGAAGAGCTTTAAGGCCTGTTCGTGGAATCTATCATGCATACTTCACATTCTACTGGGCCTTTATTCTCTACAAGTCACTTTATTTGGCGACCAAAGAGAATGTGATCAAAAGCTATGAATTCTCTGATCAGCAGATGAATAAAGTTATGCTTCGTACACTTGAAGAATATTTTATGATCGACTATTGCTGGGATGATTTAGAAAAAGCATTTGAAGATAATAAAATTACTGAAGAAGGTATGAAGGTCATTTCTTTTATTAATGAAGATCTTAAGAGTACGTCGAAAAGCCTTGTTCAAGAAATTGAAAACAAACTGAAGTCTCAATCAATAATTGATTATGAAAAAGTGCAAGAGCTCAAAAATCACCTAGATGGGATTAATGAGCACTACCACGAAGCTGATTAAGGCGGACTGCATTTCATTTGCTGGCATCATATCACCTTGACTTGATGCCACACCGATTCCCTTTTCGTAAACGGCTACTGCTTCGTCTTTACGTCCTAATTTTTCACAAACTTTTCCCAATAAAGAGTAAGCTGTCGAATACTTTTCATTTTCTTTTAAAACAGTTTGAAGATGGTCATATGACTGCTCAAACTCGCCTACTAAAAAAGAGTATGTCTGCCATTCCAAAGTTTGCAATTGCATCAACAGGATCCATTTCTATTACCTGTTTAAACATTTCTTCTCTTCTTTGCATTTCAGCAAGCTTCTTTTCCTCTTCTTCTTTGAGCTGTCTTTTCAGCTTGGCCTCTTCACCAAGTTTTTGAAAATTAGCAACTGTCGCTAAAGATTTCTCTTCCTCAGCTTTTTCTATTTCGCCAATCTTCATGAAAGAAAAGAGATTTATTAGTATGGGCCATAACGGAAGTTTTATCGACTTCAAGAAGCTCATCCATCACTTTAATGGCTTCTTCAAACTTATCTAACTGACCCAAAATAGCGCCTTTAGACTCATAGGCATCAGCATATGTAGGATCAATTTCAATTGCTCTATCTAATAAAGTTAGAGCAACTTCATCTTCTCTATTTTGGAAAAGCTCTACTGCCTTGAGAAATAATTCCTCAGCTTTTTCATGCGCCGTTTTAGAAGTTTGATCAATTGAAATTACTTTAAATTCTGACTCATCATTTTTGAGGATTTTTCCATGGACACGATCCTCTCTAGTAAGTTGAACAAGAGCAAACTTCTTTCCATCTTCCTCAAATTCACCCCAGATTTTTTTAAAGCCAGAATACTCAAAAATCTGTCCACTTATAAGTTCTACAAGACAAGGGTACTTAGCAGCACCTCTTCTAGATTCAATTTTTGCCGCTGTCTCTTGTCCAAGAAAACAACCTTTTTTTATAGTCAACAGCTAGCTCATTTAACCTAGTTTCATTAACTAGTTCATTACCTTCAAGAGTTAAGCCTGTTTTTGGCCAAGCTGTTCTTAGTAAGTAATGCTCAGGATCTTCTAAGTAATTATCATCCCCTCTGCTTGAGAAGATAAAATATGCTCTTTCATTTGCCCAAGTTGTTTCAAAAATATATTTCATCTTTATTAACACTGGCCAACGGTCCTGCGACCAGAGCAAATGAATCACTTAGCTTTGAGACAACAATGTCTTCCATAATGATGAAC
>NZ_AUNJ01000041.1 GCF_000447775.1 Bacteriovorax sp. DB6_IX | reverse complement strand
TATTTATCTCTTCAATGATCGAAGATTTCGACTGAAAATGATTTGAAAACTCTCTGACAAAGTTCACATAGAGATCGGCCATGACTGGAGTTGACCAAACACTTGGAAACTCACTATTTGTTCTCCCAAGTTCCGAAAGATACTTAATCTGATCAGAGTGACTAATGTGAAAGCTATCCCCTCCAAAGAGAGAAGGTACTTCTTTTCCATTCGCCTCATTCCAAACCCAACTTGGTAGAGGAATATTGCAATTATCTCCA
>NZ_AUNJ01000040.1 GCF_000447775.1 Bacteriovorax sp. DB6_IX | reverse complement strand
AAATAATAGTCTTAAGTTCATCTTCACTAGAGCAAGAATTAAAAATAAGTCTTAACTTATCATCAGAGATGAAAACCTCTGGAAAAGAAAGTCTAATTTTATCAAAATATTTGTCTATTAGCTCAGATGAACTGTTCTCAACCATTTCTTAGCCTCTTCAAGCTCCATGCCTTTACGTTTTGCATATACCTCTACTTGATCGTCACCTATTGAAAGTATGTTGAAATACTTCGATTCAGGATGAGAGAAAAGGTATCCTGAAACTGAACTAGCTGGAACCATTGCATAGTTTTCAGTCAGATAAGCATTAGTATTTTCTTTTGCATCAAGTAGCTTCCATAACTTATCTTTTTCCGTGTGGTCTGGACAAGCTGGGTAGCCAGGAGCAGGACGAATTCCTTGATAGTTTTCTTTAATTAAGTCTTCAATATCTGATGACTCATTCTTTGAGATCGACCAGTAATCTCTGGCCCTCTTGTGAATAAGTTCTGCGAAAGCCTCAGCAAGTCTATCTCCTATGGCCTTTACCATAATAGATGAGTAGTCATCGTTGATTTTTTCAAAATTTTCGGCAAACTTCTCAACACCGTCACCCATTGTCACGACAAAGGCACCAATATAATCCTCAATGCCACTTCCTTTTGGTGCAATAAAATCAGACAAGCTATGATAGACTTGGGCGCCTTTAGTTTTAGTTTTCTGTTGTCTAAGAAAGCAAAGTTTTTCAACTTCTTCTCCATTGTCATCATAGACGTAGACATCATCACCTTCAGATTGGGCCTTCCAGAAACCAATAGCAGCCTTTGGCGAGAATCTCTTTTCTTTTATAATTCTTTCCAAGAAGTCTTGAGCGTCCTTGAAGAGCTTTTTCGCTTCTTCTCCATATTTTTTATGAGAAAGTATCTTTGGATATGTTCCCTTAAGTTCCCAAGTCCAGAAGAAAGGAGACCAATCAATATACTTAGCAATTTCCTCCAAGCTGATATCGTCGAAGCGCTTAACTCCTGTGAACTCTGGAGTTATTGTTTTATGGCTCTCAAAATAATAATCGCGACTGTTGAAAGCTTCTTCGTATGAAACAAGGGCTCCTGTATTGTTTTTTGATTTCTCGAAGTATTCTCTTAATGATTGCTGTTTCTTAGCAAGCTCCGTTAAGTAATTTTCTTTGAGATTTGCACTAAGTAAACTATTACAAATTTCGACAACCAGAGACGCGTCTCCAACTTGTACAACAGGAACATCTGTATGTGGTGCTATTTTTACCGCTGTATGCGTCTTACTTGTTGTTGCTCCACCTACCAACACAGGAAGGTCAATTCCTTGTCTTTTAAACTCTTCTACGTTGTAGATCATTTCATCTAATGATGGAGTAATTAGACCACTAAGTCCGATAATGCTGGCATTGTGTTCTTTCACCGCTTTAATTATATCATCACACGAAACCATAACGCCAAGATCTATAACATTATAACCGTTACAGGCGAGAACAACTCCAACGATATTTTTACCAATATCGTGAACATCTCCTTTTACTGTTGCGATAACAAATGTTTTTTGACTAGAGGAACCATCAGCATTCTTTTCCATAAATGGTTCTAGATAGGCAACAGCTTGTTTCATGACTCTCGCTGATTTAACGACCTGTGGAAGAAACATTTTTCCTTCTCCAAAGAGGTCTCCTACAACTTTCATTCCGGCCATAAGTGGCCCCTCAATCACATTGAGAGGGATGCCAAGTTCTTGACGAGCTTCTTCAACATCTTCTTCAATAAATTTAGAGATACCTTTTACTAGTGAATGAGTAATTCTTTCTTGTAGGGGAGCTTCTCTCCAGCTAACATCATCCTCAAGTTTTTTCTTTGTGACGCCTTTAAACTGTTCTGCATATTCAATAAGGTCTTCTGTCGCATCAGGATGTCTGTTAAATAGAACATCCTCAATTTTTTCTTTTAATTCTGGTTTAATATCTTCGTAGACTTCAAGCATTCCTGCATTGACGATTCCCATGTCAAGACCGGCTTGAATTCCGTAATAGAGGAAAGAGCTGTGCATAGCTTCTCTAACAACATTATTTCCTCTAAACGAAAATGATACGTTAGAAACACCACCAGAAGTCATTGCCCCAGGGCAAGTCTCTTTGATTTCTCTAACAGCTTCTATAAAGTCAATTGCATAGTTATTATGTTCTTCTATTCCTGTTCCTACAGTCAGAACATTAGGATCAAAGATGATATCGTATGGAGGAAAGTCGACTTCTTCGACTAGGATTTTGTAAGCTCTTTGGCAAATTCTTACTTTATCTTCTTTTTCAGCAGCTTGACCTTTTTCATCAAAGGCCATAACAACAACGGCCGCACCATATTCTTTTATTAACTTTGCTTGATTAATAAAGTTTTCTTCGCCTTCCTTTAAGCTGATCGAGTTAACGATCCCTTTTCCTTGAAGACATTTAAGACCTGCTTCGATAACTTCCCATTTTGAAGAATCGATCATAATTGGTACTTTGCAGATATCTGGTTCTGAGGCAACTAAGTTTAAAAACTTAACCATGCACTCTTTACTATCGAGCAGTCCTTCATCAAAATTGATATCAATAATATTGGCGCCATTCTCAACCTGTTGTCGTGCAATATTAAGGGCAGTATCAAAATCACCTTCTTTAATAAGGCGTGCAAATCGAGGAGAACCAGTAACGTTAGTTCTTTCTCCGACCATAATAAAGGGTCTATCACCTTTACTTGATAAGTTGAGAGGTTCTAGTCCACTAAGTCTCATCGCTTCTTTTATTGAATGGGGTTTTCTTGGTTTAATCGTTTTTAATTTATTAGTAATAGCTCTTATATGATCAGGAGTTGTTCCACAACAACCACCGACGATATTGACAAGGCCTGAACCAGCAAATTCTTCTAGGAAGTCAGATGTTTGATCAGGTGTTTCATCATAACCAGTGTCACTTAATGGGTTAGGAAGTCCAGCATTTGGGTAACAACTTATATAGCAATCAGAGATTTTTGAGAGCTCTTCAATATATGGTCTCATTTCATTTGCACCTAAAGCACAATTGATTCCTACACTAAAAGGTCTTGCATGCCTAACAGAATTCCAGAAAGCTTCGACCGTTTGTCCAGAAAGTGTTCTTCCCGAAGCATCAGTAATTGTTACTGAAAGCATAATAGGTATATCAAGACCTAAGTCTTCATTCAGTTTTCTAATAGCAAAAATAGCAGCTTTTAAATTAAGTGTATCAAATGATGTTTCAGCCAGGAGTAGGTCGGCTCCTCCTTCGATTAGGCCTTTTGATTGTTCGTAGTAATTATCGACGAGTTCATCAAAAGTAATCCCTCTATACGCTGGATTGTTAACATCTGGTGAAATAGAAGCTGTTTTATTCGTTGGGCCAAGAGCTCCAGCAACAAAACAACGTCTATCAGGATTCTTTTCTTGAAATTCAAGACATGCTTGTTTAGCAATTTTAGCCGCTTCAACATTTAATTCGTATGCAATGTGTTCAAGCTCATAATCTGCTTGAGCAATTTGAGTTGCAGAAAATGTATTTGTTTCAATGATGTCAGAACCAGCTTCAAGGTATTGAGTATGAATCTCTTTGATAATCTCAGGGCGAGTCAGATTTAAGATGTCATTATTTCCCTTGAGGTCAATCTTTGCATCTGGAAATCTGTCTCCACGAAAGTCTTTCTCTTCAAGTTTATATCTTTGAACCATTGTTCCCATGGCCCCATCAAGAAAGAGAATTCTATTTTTAATAATTTGGCTTAGTTCTTCTTTTAAATTCATTATTTTAACTTTTATTTAAATAGTTTTTTTACAACTTGAGATACAGACTTCGCATCATTCATAACATAGAAGTGAAGGGAAGGAACATTTGCATTAAGAAGTTCTTCACCTTGTTTAATTGCCCAGCGAATTCCAATTTCTTCAACATGATCAGGATTTTCATGAGCTTCTTCAACAAACTCATCTGGGAAGTCGACATAGAAGTGACTAGGGACACTTCGAAATTGCTTAAGATTCTTGATGACTTTAATTCCTGGAACAATAGGGCAGTCGATACCTGCATCTTTACAACTATCAACAAACTCAAAGTACTTATTATTTTTAAAGAACATCTGTGTCACAACATAGTCTGCACCAGCATTAACTTTTTCTTTGAGCCTTTGAATATCAAGCTTCATATTAGGTGCTTCAAAGTGCTTTTCAGGATAACCTGCAACACCTACGCAGAAGTCCATTGGGAGAGATTCATTGATCTCATCCATATAAATACCTTTTTTGACATCACTAATCTGTTCGACGAGATCAATTGCATAATGATTACGTTGTCTCTTATTGTCATATTTCTTATTGTAGTTAAGTCCATCACCTCTAAGTGCCAGGACATTATGAATTCCAAGGTAATTGAGTTCGATAAGAGCATCTTCCGTTTCTTCTTTCGTAAACCCTTGAGTAAGTAAATGGGTTACTGTGTCAACTTTGAATCTATTCTGAATAACCCCACAGATACCAATAGTTCCAGGTCTTTTCTTATAGATTTTTCTCTCAATTGATCCATCTGACTTTTCATTGTAATAAGCCCCGGCTGGGTGGGCAGTAACATCAATCCATGCAGGATTATATGGAAGTAGCGTTTTAACTACGTCAGTGACTGCTTGAATTGTTCTTCCTCTTGGAGGTGGAACAATTTCAAAACTAAATAGTGGATTAGAAGACTTTTCAATATGCTCTATTACTTTCATGTAATACCTTTTTACAAAATAGTTGAATAGAACAATTGTACTGCTTTTGAAGTTAAAAAGGAAGGTGAAAGCCTTTGCAGGCTTTCAGTCTGGTGGGATTAAAAAGGGAGAGAGAGTATGAATTGAGTACCGTGAGAAGGGAGGCTTCTACAAAATAAACTACCTCCA
>NZ_AUNJ01000039.1 GCF_000447775.1 Bacteriovorax sp. DB6_IX | reverse complement strand
TNCTCCCTCGATTTTGAGCATAGCATCGTAGTTCTTAAAGACATGATCAACAACTGCTCTTGAATAAGCATATTGAGTATCAGTATCAATATTCATTTTGATCACACCGTAACCAAGAGTTTCATGAATTTCTGAAAGTTCTGAACCAGATCCCCCGTGGAAAACTAGCCAGTTTTCAGCATCTGCTCCAAGCTCTTTGGCAACAGCTGCTTGACCATCTTTTAAAACTGATGGACGAAGTTTAACATTACCAGGCTTATAAACACCATGGACGTTTCCAAAAGTAGCAGCATACATGAACTTTCCAAGTGGACGAAGGGCCTTTGTGACTTCAACCATTTCTTCTGGAGTTGTATAGAGCTTATCTGCTGGTGCATCCTCATTATTCACTCCATCTTCCTCGCCACCGACAACTCCTGTTTCGATTTCTAGGATGATTTCTGATTTTGCACATCTTTCAAGAAGCTTCTTACTCATTTCAATATTTTCACTTGTTGGAAGAACTGATCCATCAAACATATGTGAGTGAAAGAGGTTTGGAAGTCCTTGAGCTCTTCTCTTTTCTGTTTCTTCAATTAATGGGATGAGAAAACTCTCTACCTTTTCTGGGTGACAGTGATCTGTGTGTAGGGCAATACAAACATCGTATTGTTGTGCCATTAAGTGCACATGCTGAGCAATTGAGATTGCTCCTAGTACCTCGTCTTTTACTGCTAATCCTGAAGCAAAGCTTCCACCACCTGTTGAAACCTGGATGATACCGTCTGATTTCATATCGGCGAAGGCCTTAAGGGCCGCATTGGCCGTAGAAGTTGAAGTTACGTTGATGGCCGGATAAGCATATCCGTTTTTCTTAGCGCTATCTAGCATTTCGCAATACTGATCATATGTCGCTATTGGCATTCTATTTCCCCCGTTAAGTTTAAACAGGGCAATTGTAGCAAGCCGATTACAAAGATGTGATACTCAGTGCATTATCTTTAACTTATTCTAGTCCCTCTAAACACTCATAAGGTTGAAACTCTTCCAATTGGTGAATCATTGGTGTTTGTCCTGTGTAGCGATAGAGGTTCTTTGTAACTCCAAGGGGTGTTCCATCTCTTTTGGCAAAGAGCTTCCACTTTCCGTCCCAGTCACTTGAGAACTCGAAATCTCCAAGATAAAGCTTCTCCATTCCAACAAAGAGGTTTGTATCTACGGTGACTTTAAAAGAGTTACGACTCATCTCATTTAGTTTTGGTTGAACAAAGATCTCTGCTTCTTGAACTTCTCCAGCTTTGGCTTGAGCAAAAACATGAAGAATTTGATCATCAATTTTTATGGCAACTGCTGGAGACTCTTCTTTTAACTCTCTTCTTACAGAGATTTTAAAACCTGTCTGCTTAACAAGACATGCTGGATTTGTTTCAAAATCAGTTAAGATATCCTGAAAACCAATAACTCGAGGAGATGCTAGAAGTCTCTTTTTGAGTTTTCCTAATTGTTTGGCCGACTTTCTAATCGATTTTCTTAGACCAATTCTCGCATCAACTTTCTTGTCAAAAGAGTGAATGAGTAGGTCCTTATTATTAGAGTAGTACCCTTCGCTGCGGTATTCTTCTAAAAGCTCTTTGGCATTACAACCAACGAGTCCAACATAGCGCATATTTGGGTGAATATTCTTAAAGTGATTTTTGACATCGACACCATGGTAATCAACGATGGCCGCATCAGATGAGACTCCGTCCGAAATTTGCTGACTATCTTTTGCGTGAGATACCCAGAAAACGGCGATATTATTTGGATTGAGAAGTTCTTCTCTCAATATTTGCTGATCAACTTTTTCTTTAATAATGATATTGAGACCAGACTTCTTAAACCTTTTATAGAAAATTTTGTTAAGGCTCTTTTCGATCTTCCATTTCTTGCTATGGTACCAGATTTTTGGAGTTTCCAATGAAGAGAGAAGAACTACATTTGGTGTAGCTGATGCTAGAGCACTAATAAGGATAGAGGCGAGAAGCACAAGTTTTTTCATTTAATCTCCAATCTGGTCATCAAAAATTCTACGGATTCTACACCTAAATAAATCTGTGTGTGAAATTTTGAAAATAATACAGGACTTACAAGGCATAAGTTATTGATTAGTCTTTTACTCCCTTTTGCGTTCATGACAGGCCGAGTTAGGAGTTTATGATTTGTGTATTTACCAATGATGAAAGATGTGATTAACTGCTCATTCACAAAAAACGTACTAACTAAATGAAAATATTGAGGTGACTTATGGCTGAGGTTATTAAACCTAAAAAGAAGTACACACTAAAGAACACGGATAAGAACACATTCAAAATGTGGTATGAGATTCTAACTCTAGGTAGAATGCTTGATAACCGTGCTCCAAACTATTTAAAACAAGCAGTAGGATGGTCTTACCACGCACCATGTGCTGGGCACGACGGAATCCAACTTGCAATTGGGCAGGCCTTTACTCTTGGTGAAGACCATCTCTTTCCATACTATAGAGATATGGTAACTTCTCTTTCTGCTGGTCTTTCTGCAGAAGAAATTATCCTAAATGGTATCTCTAAAGCAACTGACCTTGCTTCTGGTGGACGTCACATGTCTAACCACTTTGCAAAGCCAGAGTGGAATATTCATAACGTTTCAAGTTGTACAGGGAACCACCCGCTTCACGCAGTTGGTGTTGCTAGAGCAATGAATCGTTATAATCACAAAGGTGTTGCGATTACTTCTCAAGGGGAGTCTTCAACATCTGAAGGTTATGTTTATGAAGCCATCAATGGTGCTTCAAATGAGAAGCTTCCAGTAGTTTTCGTCTTTCAAGATAATGGTTATGGAATCTCTGTTCCAAAATGTGACCAAACAGCTAATGAATATGCTGCAAATAACTTCACAGGTTTTTTAAACCTAACAATCATTCACTGTGATGGAAAAGATATCCTTGATTCAATGAATGCTATGGCGACAGCTAGAGAAATTGCTCTAGAAAAACAAGAGCCAGTAATTGTTCATGCGAAATGTGTTCGTATGGGATCTCACTCTAACTCAGATAAGCATGAGCTTTATAGATCAGAAGAAGAAAGAGCGCAGGCCCTTGCACAAGATCCTTTAGAAGCTTTTAAGAAGCAACTTATTAAGAATAAAATTCTTACTAAGGCCGAAATGGAAGAGATTGATGAAGCTAAGAAGAAAGAAATGCTTGAAGCTCACACTCTTGCAATGAAAGCGCCAAACCCAACTCCAGAGTCTATCTATGACTTCGTTATTCCTGAGCCATATCAACCACAGGTTTATGTTGATGGAACTCATAATGAAGAAGGTGAGCCGATGAAATTCATCGATGCACTTAATGGACAACTTAAGAAAGAGTTTAGATATAATGAAAATACTTTTATCTGGGGGCAAGATATGGCCAACGGAGACAAAGGTGGGATTTTCAATGTTTCTAAAGGAATGCAACAAGAGTTCGGAAAAGATCGTGTTTTCAACGGTCCAATTGCAGAAGATTATATCTTAGGGACGGCCAATGGTTTCTCAAGATTTAGAAAAGATATTAGAGTTGTTGTTGAAGGTGCCGAGTTTGCTGATTATTTCTGGCCGGCAATGGAGCAATACCTTGAATGTTCACACGACTACTGGAGATCAAACGGAGCTTTCGCACCAAATGTTGTGATTCGTTTAGCATCTGGTGGCTATATTGGTGGTGGACTATACCACTCTCAAAATATTGAAGGGAATATTGCAGGTATTCCAGGAGTAAGAGTTGTATGTCCAGCTTTTGCTGACGATGCAGCAGGACTTCTAAGAACGGCAATGAGATCAGAGGGACCAACTCTCTATCTTGAGCCAAAAGCTCTTTATAATGCAAAACAGGCCATGGCCGTTGTTCCTGAAGACTTTGAAGTTCCATTTGGAAAAGCAAGAGTTAGAAGAGAAGGTGCTGATTTAACAGTCGTGACTTATGGAAATACTGTTCACCACTGTTTAGAAGCAGCAGAGAAAATTGCAAATGAATCAGGTAAGTCTGTAGAGGTTATCGATTTAAGATCTCTTGTTCCACTTGATGAAGAATCAGTAATTAACTCGATTTCTAAAACTAATAGATGCCTAGTTGTTCATGAAGATAAGGTTTTCGGTGGTTTTGGTGGCGAAATTGTTGCCATGATTAACGAGAAGGGATTTGAGCATCTTGATGCACCAGTAAAAAGAGTGGGATCAACTTTCACTCCAGTAGGTTTTAACAGAATTTTAGAGAAGGCCATCCTTCCAAATACTGACAAAATCCTAACAGCAATGTCAGAAGCACTTAATTACTAAGTATTTCAATATGTTCTGAGAAGTTAACGCTTCTCAGAACACTTTTCTTAATTTTACATTTCATTTTATTTCACGCTATATTCTGCCCGCACACGACAATTAAAAGGGGAGAGTATGAGACATTTTTTATTTCTCATTATTTTATTCAGTTTATTCTCATGTAAGGATTACTATGGCGATGCTGATGGTTTATTTTTAAACTATTTAACATTCCACCAAGAAGATACTTCTTCATCGATAACTTTAAATATTGTTTCGTCTGATGAGCACCAAGAACTCACTGTTAACTTCTTCGATGAAGTAGCACAAAGAGATATTAGAATTGTTGGAAGGCCAGCGATTGAACTTGATGGTGTCAATATCTTTAGACATACATTTACGAAACTCGACCCAAAAAAGAATTACAAATACAAGATTGAAATCAATGGGCTTCTCAGTCGTGAGTACTCTTTTAGAACAATTCCGAATGACCAAAGCAAGATTAGGATCGTTGTCGGAGGAGACACAGGAACTGATGAAAAGTTTCAAAAGCTCACTTCATTAGCAGCAACTTATAGTCCTCACCTTGCTGTTATCGGTGGAGATATTGCTTATGCAAATGGGCAACCGAAGAATTGGAAAAAGTGGAAAGAGTGGCTAACTCACTGGAGAGATAGGGCCATTACTCCAGAGGGGGTTCAGGTTCCCCTTATGGTGGCCATCGGTAATCATGAAACGAGACCATTAGTGGTATTGAGTAAAAAGAAGCGAGCTCCATTTTACTACTCATTATTCCCACAGGCCGGTAAGAAGACTTATTTTATGAGAAAAATTGGAGCAGATAATGTCTTTGTTATTTTAGATACAGGACATGTCCATGGTTTTGCTAAGCAGGCAGTTTGGATGAAGAAGAATAAGAAGAAACTTCTTTCTTTTAAAAATCGTTATGCATTTTATCATGTTCCCCTCTATCCTGGACATAGAAGTTATGCCACACCAAACTCTATTCAAGGAAGACTTTTTTGGCGTCCTATTTTTGAGAAGTATAAATTTAGAGTTAACTTTGAACATCATGATCATGTCTTAAAAAGAACTCACCCAATCAAAAGAGGTAAAGTTGCAAACTCTGGTGTTATCTACCTTGGAGATGGAGCAATGGGAAAGAGTACTCGATCAGCTGAGAAGAGATGGTATATTAGTGAATCAGCTGCTGAGAATCATTTTTGGCTAATGGATATTGAAGGCCAAAGGGCCAACTTCAAGGCGATAGGTCTTGAAAATCAAGTTCATGATGAATTTAGTCTCTAACTAAAGGTTTCTCTTATAAATAACTGTTTTACTTGTCAGTTATTTGATGAACGCGATCGCTAATTAAATTTACCATTCTTTAGAAAAGATACACAAAGCCTCGTAATAACGGGGCTTTTAAATATTAACTAATCTTAAGTCATGGCCTTGTTCAATTTCTCCGATAATTAAGTCAAATGGTTATCCGACAGTTTCATCTGTCCTTTGCATAGGGAAATTAAATGAAGAAATTTACTGATCGATTTGGTTTGAGTTTTAAGATTCTCTTCTTAGCTCTCGTACCTTTTATTGCTTTCAATGTGATAATGGTTGGTGTGAATTACAACAATACTAAGAAGGCACTCATTCAAGAAAAGAGGTATGAGATTCAAGACGTTATTCAAACGGCACTTGGGGTTCTTGATACCCTTGAATAAAAAAGTTCAAAATAAATCTCTCACTAAAGAGCAGGCCCAAGCTTTTGCAAAAGAGACCTTAAAACAATGAGGTATGGTCGTGATAATAATGACTATATTTGGGTTAATGATTTTGAACCCAATATGCTGATTCATCCAAGTCCAAAACTAGAAGGAACTTCTGTAAAGACTTTTAAAGATAAAGCAGGAAAACCACTCTTTGTTGATATTGTTAAAATCGCAAAA
>NZ_AUNJ01000038.1 GCF_000447775.1 Bacteriovorax sp. DB6_IX | reverse complement strand
TCAAACTTTAATAGCACAAGGAGGTTTTAAGTGAATCGAGGAGATTAACATGGGTTTAAGAATTAACACAAACACACAATCATTAGCAGCACAAAGAAGTTTAGGTGGAGTAACAAGATCGAAGCAAGCTTCTATGGAAAAGATGGCTAGTGGTAGCAGAATTAATAAAGCAGGAGATGATGCAGCAGGTTTAGCAATTAGTGAAAAGCTAAAGGCTGGAATTAGAGGGACTCAACAAGCGACTAGAAACGCTGGTG
>NZ_AUNJ01000037.1 GCF_000447775.1 Bacteriovorax sp. DB6_IX | reverse complement strand
AACTGTTGATTCGGCCGACTTCAATGCAGCAATGGTATACCACCTTAAATTTAAAAGATGTGGAAGTGAAGATCTTGATGATGAATTTGATGGAATCTTCTAGTCCTCATAAAGCAAGCTAAATAATTCCCGAAAGAGGCGCTGTCATAGGCGCCTTTTTTTTTTTGCAAAAAAAAGCACCCTCTGGTGCTTTTTAATTATTGTTGAGTTGTTTCATTCTCAAAACAGTCTTCAATTTTACTTGAGATACTCTGCTTTTCCATCCCATTCGTAATGGAAATTTCTTGAACGATTAGATCCTTGCATTGATCTAACATCTTCTTCTCTCCAAATGAGAGATTCTTTTGATTCTTTAATAAGAAAAGCGATCTTAGTACATCAGCAATCTCTAAGAGAGATCCTGTTTTTACTTTGGCCATATAATCACGGTATCTTCTGTTCCACGTTGAGTTATCAACTTTTACATCATGATCATTGAGAAGCTCGTAAACTTCGCCAATCTCTTTATCATCGACTAGTCCTCTAATACCATTTTCGCTATTAGTAGGAACCATGACAGTCATACCGTTGGCGATAACTTTGATGATGTAGAAATAAAGCTTATCTCCACCCACCTCACGCTCTTCAATGTCTACAATCTGTCCTACACCATGTCCTGGACAAACTGCATAATCGCCAATATTAAACATAATACCTCCACGGGTCATTTATCAGTCCCTTTAGTTATAACGTGCCGCATCGAATTATTCAATGTGGCCAGTAATAATTACATGGTGTGTATACATTTAACGATTTCTATGTGATCAGCAAAATCAACCACTTATGAGTTATTGAGAGATTCTTTCTCTCTTCTTGCCTCTTGTTCGTGAAATTTTGGTAGGTGAAACTCTGAATATGGCAGCCTAAGAATAAACTGAGTATTGGGATGTCGATGATTATAATTGAGGCTCCCCCCAAAGCTTTTTACCATCTGGGCCGAAAGACCAAGACCAATCCCCGTCCCCTCTGTTTTCTTAGACGAGTAAAAAAGATTAAAGATCTCACGTTGATCCTCTTTAGGAATACCGTGACCACTATCTGTAATCTTAATTTCTACCATGCCATTTTCTGCAAAAGGTTCAATATGAATCCACCTCTCAGATTTATCATGGATAGCATCTATAGAGTTATTCAAAAGGTTGGTAAAGACTTGAACTAATTGGACAGGTTTACCAAACATAACAACAGGCTGATTCATTGGTTCAATCTTGAGTTTAATATTATAGAGATCGGCCTTATTACAAATAACATCTTCAAGACTCTCTAAAACTTTATTTAAGCAGAAGTATTCATTATCTAGATTATTAGAGTTTTGAGAAAGGAGTTTAATTCCTTTTATAATCTTATCTATTCTTTGAGATTGAACCTTAATGCTATCCAGATTCTTTTTGAGCTTGCTATCCTCATCGATACCTGCCAGCTCCTTAAAAACGATATTAAGACGCCATAGAATGATAGAGAGAGGATTATTCACCTCATGGGCCACAGAAGCTGAGAACTCCCCTAGGGCCAGCATACGATGTGAATTTAAGAGTCTCAAGCGATTACTCTCAACCTCTTGTTCTAATTTACGTCTTTTTAAAATAAAGTAACCTAATGCAATCATCGCAAAGAAGAGAAAAATGCAGAGAATGACGAGTAATTGGCGATTCGAGACAACTTTCTTTTGAACACTATCAAAAGAGAGGGCACGATCAAACCAGGCCTTGGCCTCTTGAGCAAGAACGAGCTCATTGAGATCACCAATTCGCTCTATAATATGACTGACACGAGTAGGCTCAAAAACCATTTCCTCTTCCAGAATATCGAGTCCCTGCTCAATTTCCGTAATAACCTCACTAAAGAGTGCAAGGGTTCTATGCTGATCAGCAAAGTTCTCCTCTATTCCAGGTCTTAAGCTTCTCTTATACTCATTGAGAAAGGCCAAGAAGAGCCCCTTTCCTGACTGTGCACGAATATAGGCCTTTTCCAGGTCACCATAAGTTTGTGTTCTGAGGTACCTTTCAAGCAATCGCTGCGTATCAAAGAGTGCATTAGTAGACTGTAGATAGCCCCTTGAAAAAAGGCGGTAGCTATAGACACTCGTTTCTATGTCATGAGAAATATTGCGACCTAATAAGAGGGCCACAAAGAAAATTGAAATAAACAGGGCAATAGAAGAGAGAATGGCACGACGATTTGCCATATTCTTATTATCTTCTACCTGATGTCCTGAAATTCTATTCTTATTACTCAAATCTTAACTCTTTAATCATCCAAACCCACTCTACTCCCTCTAGGGCCAAATCCGTATCTTTGATAATGCCTTGATAATCTCTAACAATTCTCATTGGCCCCATCTTATCAACATTGATGAACTTGCCGTTTTCCTTAAAGACGAAGAATGTTTTCTTAGCACGAGGATGGTTTCTTTTAAAATTTATCTTATAGAGATTAATAGCGACGACGTCTAAACTCTTGGCCTTTGGACCAAAGTAGTTAAAGATGTCGGCCAATGACAAACCTTCAAATTCATAGAAATTATTATCTTGATAAGGGTCTCTGATTTTAATCTTCTTAAGCTTATACTTATTAAGAAAATCGACTTTGAAAGAAGATTTTATACTCTTATCGTAATTTCCTACTAAGTGGATTTTTTGTCTTGGAACTCTAGCATTAGCATTTGATATAAAAACTAGCGCTAGCAGTATCGTAAAAATACCCTTCATAAACTCTCCTCATTTCTCTATACCCAAGTTTTACTATCAATAATTTATTTAGTCTATAATTGGTGTTTATTTTTTAAACAGTCCTAGTTTAAATTACAAAAAAGACACACTGCGTACACCTATTTGTTAATTTAAACCATGTTTTACTGAGAGGAGAAATTATGAAGAAAACACCAAAGAATACATTAAAGTACCTGGCACTTATTGCAATTCCATATCTTACATTGGCCCAATCCCTTGATATTGGAGCAAAAACTCAACTAACAAGTCAGATTGATTTTTTAAAGAAAGACAAAAAAGAATTTATCTCGAAGATGGTGACGGCCTCAGGGGTCTCAAAAGTTAGCGCTATTATCAAGAATGGAACGAGTGAAACGACTCTCTTTTCTCATCAGGAGCAAATGCAAGATCTTGGAGAGACACAAAATAAGAGGTGCTTTGGGGTTGAAGAAGGTTTTGTCCTTAATAAGAAAAGCTTAAACTATAAGGTTAAAGGTTACTGCGCTCTAGACAAAGAAGAAATCGATAGAATTAAAGATATTATTATCTACGCGGGAATTGTTGAAGAATTTAAGAATCGTGGAATATCATCTGAAATTACAGAGAGCGTCTTCAATCAAGTAAAGGCCGCTGTTACTAGTGATCCAAACTCAAGTGTACAAATAGAAGAGGCCCTTGATTTATATCTCAAAGAAAAATATTCAATCGATGGCCAAGAGATTTCAATCAATGAGCAAAGAGATGAGATCAGAATTGATATCAACAGAGAACTCAAGCTCGGCAATCTCATCAAGGAAGGCTCAGTCTTTAAAAAGAAGATTAAGTCTTTTGATCTTGACGCATCTCAGATGAGTGAAATTTATAAAATCACTTTACCACTATTTGCTTCAGAAGCTGTAGACTCTCTTGAGCTAGCAAATTTTATGCTCTCAAAGAAACTTAATTCCGGAGCTGCAGAGTTCTATAATAAGATTGAAGTTAAGAGCTTTAAGTGTGCTCTAGAAAATGAAGACTACAAGTGCCAATCAGAACTTGATTGGGACCTCGGATTTAAAGCAAAAATTTCTGAATAATTTGAACTATCGAATCCGCATAAGTAGAATAAGCTTATGTGGATTCGCTTTATAAAACTTCTCATTAAATGGGTCTTCTTCACAAAAGAAGAAGATATTCTCAAAGAAAAGAAACTTTCCTTTAGAGTTGGCCCAACTGATATCGATTACAATCTCCATTTAAACAATGCCAAATACCTCTCCTTTATGGACTTGGGACGCTTTGATCTCACCTTTAAAAGTGGACTCGCCAAGCACCTTATTAAAAATAAGTGGAAAGTGATGGCGGCGGCCGTGAATATTATCTACCGCAAACAAATTGGACCTTTTGAAAAGTTTGACTTAGTAACGAAGATTCTTTGTTGGGATGAGAAATGGTTTTACATCGAACAAGATTTTATTACATCAAAAGGAGTTGCTGCTAAGGCCATCGTTAAGGCCGGCTTCATTGATAAGAAGCTCCTAAGACCTGAGCAAGTCATCAAGGCCATGGGCAGAAGTGACTCCTCACCTATTATGCCAACTTATCTCGAAGAATTAGTACAGGGAGAGAAGGACTTTATTCAACATACAATTCATAATTAAGAGAGCGAATGTGAATTCAAGACCTTCCAATTTCTTGATAAAAGTGATCAAGTCGAATTGACATTCTTTTGACAAACGCCTTACCAATCTATCACTCTCTCGCAAATTATTTTTGGCATACTAGCTCTAGCAACAAAGGAGCTACGAGAATGAAATTACAAATTACATTCAAAAATTTCGAACACACACCGGCCCTTAATGAGCAAATATCGAAAAAAAGTGAGAAACTCAAAAAGGTCTTTCCCAATGCCAACCTCAATGTAAATTGGTACTGCTGGACAGAAAAAGATACTCACTACTCAGAACTTCAAGTTTCAGGTCACCAAGGGCCAATTATTATGGCCAAGGCCAAAGCGGACAATCTCTACAAGACATTCGATCTTGCGATTAAGAAGGTCACAACACAAGCAGTAAAAAAGAATGAGAAGAAACATGAGATGAGGCATCCTAGGCGCCCTCATGAACATGAATCGTTAATTGCCTAAACCAAAAAATCCTTCCTGGACAGGGTGCACGCGAGTCGTGCACCTTTCTTAATTCTTTGCAAGCTCTTCAGATTCTTTGAGTCCTTTAAGAGATTTAGTCTCAATGATAACTCTTGCACCAAGAGCATAATGATCTGAGACACCATCAAGCTTTATCACCTTCCCCTTTTTAGGAAAGGCCCCATTAAGCCCAATTAAGTGATCCACAAAACCCTCATCCTTACCAACTCCTTCACCAGGATAAGTCGTTAAGTTTTTAAAGTCCAAATTAAGAAAGTTCTTATTCTTAAAGTAACTCTTTCGCAGAGCACTCCAGAGGGTTTCATTATTAAGATAGCGCTTTCCAGGAGGAGAGATATTAAAATCCCCACCAAGAACTGCAGGCTTTTGTCCTCCTTGCTTTCTAAACCATGTTGAGAGCTCTTTTAGCTGTTGAAGACGATTCTTATCATACTGATGATCCACATAGTTTGATGTGAGATGAGTGTTAGCAACAAAGATTTTCCCAAGTCGCGGATGTAAAAGATTTGCACCGATCGCACCTTTAGACACTAGTAGCTCACCATCCAGAAGATAGTCCTCACTTCCACTTACCGAGAAGAATAATCTCTTCGGATTATCTAGTTTGTACTTACTAAGAATGAGCATTCCAGAGTCGACACCATAATCGGGAATAATATAGCGAAAAAGCCAACTTACAAAGTGCCCTTTAAAACTCTTAATTCTTCCTTGCGCCTGATTTCGCAAAATTCCCGTTTTAGAATCTAAGTCTAAATGAAACTCTCTTTGGCAGTCTTGAATAATCTTCTTTCGATAACTTGTTATCCAGGCCTCTTGAATAAAGACCAAGTCATAATCAAATTTCTTAACTCTTTCGCAAAATATCTCAATCCCTCTTTCAATACGAGAGGAATGTGGCAGAAGTGCCCCAATATTAAAAGTTAGAACTTTTAAAGAGCTCGCATGGAGCGAAAGAGTGAATAAGAGAGTTAGAGCGAGCTTGAACATTGCTCATATCTACTATAAGGAGTTCATCAGGTCTAGAGAGTAGGAAAAAGGTATCCACATTCTGATGAAAATATCTCCTGAAAGCTTTCATTTCGAATAAAGTCTAGCCTCTTCGTATAGCTATAGAAGGTTGATTCCAGCTCATCTGTTGCGCTATCCATATAAGAGAGTGCATCTTTTAGAAATTGGTTCACTTGGCCAAATTGATGAGAGTTCATATAGTCTTCATAGGCCTCTCTAACTTTATGCTTATTTTCCTTGCTGAGACTTTTGATAGAAAGCCATTTAAGGTCATCTACATAAGTAATGTTAAGATCATAGGGATTATTCTCATCAAAGAGTTTAAGCTCCTTCACTTTCTCAACAAACTCCAAAACATGGAGAACATTATAAATACTAAGAGTGAAATTAATAGCTAGCCTCGCGTGAGGTACTTCAGCTTTTAACATATTCCAGTTCTCTAAGAACTCATTCCAAACAAAGCCCTTGCGGATATACTCACCTTTACGACCATAACCATCGACACTTGCCGACACTCTGAGATTCTTAAATTTCTTCCAAAAGTCAAAGACATTGTAATCCTGGAAACTAAAAGTACTCAAGTTAGTATCATAAGAGAGCTCAATATCAGGATTAACATCCAAGGCCAGTTCTAAAACTCTATAATGATCACGCTCTAAAAGAGGTTCTCCTCCGGCAAAGTAAATTCTTTCTAAACTAGGCAAGAGATCTTCAATTTGATTGGGGATGGGGTTACCCTCATTATAACTTTGAATCTTTTGATATGTTCCTTGAGGATTTAAAAGCTTAGCATCAGAAAACCATGCCGTGGAAGTCGATGGTCGACATGTTCGACAAGAATAATTACAGGTATTTGAAAACCTAATTGCTATACTTCGAGGACTGTCAAAGCTTAATGATTGGTCGTAACCACGTCTTTTCCAATTTTGATTTTCTATCTGACGCCAAGACCTCATCCCCAAGTTCTCTTGCTCTAGGCAAGTTCGACAGTGTTCAACTTCTGAGAGCCGACCCGATTTAACCTTATCTCTAATTTCTTGAAACTCTTTTGACTTCCAAATTTCAGAAAATGAGGACTCTTTTAAGTTCTCAATGGGAACCTGTGAGTGACTATGACAACATAGATATATATATCCCCTCTATTTTGCAATTCCATATGCACAAAGGGTAGTACACAAAACTTCAAAACAACCTTCCGTGAAACCTTCACGACAATTGTACACAAAAACGATTAACAACAGAAGATATTTATTAGTCATTACTGGGGACATGATTTCGAATTTACGCCGATCTTACAAAATCCTGACATTATATTGTTCCCCTAATGATATTTCATTTATATAACGAAACGAGGAGACACGAATGAAGATTAATGACATTATGACTAAGGGTGTTATTTCAGTGAAGGCAACTGAGTCTGTGGCCATGGCCGCGAAGATCATGCTCGACAATGATATTGGAGGACTCCCAGTCATCGACGAACAAAATAATCTCGTGGGAATGATTACGGAGTCAGACTTTATTGGTAAGAAAGTTGATATTCCTCATGCGATGGTTTCAATGACTCAACTCTTAGGTCAGACCCATTACAATGCTGATATTCTACAAGTCTTTGACAAGTGCAAGAACACTTCCGTTCAAGATGTCATGAGTAAGAAACTCTATACTCTTTCATCATCAGCGACACTAACAGATGCAAACTATCTCTTACTAAGCAATGAGATTTCTAGAATTCCAATTGTTGATGATAATAAACTGGTTGGGATTGTGACAAAGAGAGATATTCTCAAGGTCTTCTCGAGTTCAATTAATCAACATGCTCGTGCACACATGGTATAGGTTGATTATTTTACAATGAAGTCACAAAAAAAGGCCTTACAAAAGTAAGGCCTTAATATTTGCATAATTTTAATTTCTTAAATTAGAATCTTGCGTTTACTTCCTGCTGTGAACTCACAAAGCGAAATTTCGCGTGTTCGTGCCTTGTCCACAGTCAAAAAGCAAAATCATTTGCTTTTTGTCACAGCAGTATCACTGAAGCGAGCTTCTTTGATCAAAATGAAGTCACAAAAAAAGGCCTTACAAAAGTAAGGCCTTAATATTTGCATAATTTTAATTTCTTAAATTAGAATCTTGCGTTTACTTCCTGCTGTGAACTCACAAAGCGAAATTTCACGTGTTCGTGC
>NZ_AUNJ01000036.1 GCF_000447775.1 Bacteriovorax sp. DB6_IX | reverse complement strand
CNATATCTTAAGAAATATTCTCATCATGTTATCGCCATTTGCTCCTGAAACGATGGAAAAAGTGAGAAAGTCTCTAAATCTTCCAGAGAGTGTTTACTCGATTGATGAGTTACAAAATGAATTCCCTGAAAATCACAAGATTGGGAAACAAACGGACTACTTTCCAAACGTAAGTGAATAAAACAAAGCCGCGAATCTCGCGGCTTTTTTTAT
>NZ_AUNJ01000035.1 GCF_000447775.1 Bacteriovorax sp. DB6_IX | reverse complement strand
AGCTTCCTGAAAAGCTCAATATGAATAGTATCAATCGTGACCTACACGAAAAAACAATTCAGGCCCTCGAGCTAATTAAATCACACCAACACAACTGTCGTCTTGAACATATTGCCTCTCAAGTGGCAATATCACCCGATAGACTCCGCCACCTCTTTAAAGAGAATATTGGGATTACCTTTAAAAACTATATTAAATGGCAGAAAATTCGCAAGGCCTTTTATCTCTTACAGAAAACACCTCAATTATCACTGGCCC
>NZ_AUNJ01000034.1 GCF_000447775.1 Bacteriovorax sp. DB6_IX | reverse complement strand
AAAAATGTGCTCCAACGGCCTTGCATAGTAAGCATCTTCACGGGATTTATCTGTTAGAGATCTGACAATCTTTCTATATATAGAATCATCAACAGACTCATACTTATCCAAATAATTTAGCCAATCTTGCAATTCATTACTTGGTGTAGTCCTTACATGCTCTACTAATAATCTAGCATCATCTTCAACAATGTACTTCTCTGGTAATAATGCAAAATAGGCAGATAGCCATAATTTCCTCTTTCGATATTCTTTGCTGTTTAGCATTAAGAAAACATCTTTTTTCGATCGAGAATTAAATAGATCAATGATTATTAGATGAGGATTCACTTCAAAATAATCATCATAATCCATATACATGAGTACAATATCAGGAAAGAGTTTTGGTACTGATTCAGCCATTGCATGAAGACTCATTTCAATTCCATTTTTTAGAGAATAATCCCTATCTCTCCCCGATAGAGCATTATTCAACTCTTTACACCTATTTATGAAGTCAATGAAATCCGCCATAGAAATACCAGTAAAATACTCGACCAACCCCTTATGTCGATACTGGTTATACTCCTCATAACCCATTTCAAGTATACGCCGCTCATATCTGTCTTCAAGAATTAAGCGTGATATTTTAAGCGTTTCATTGAAGAAATCAGCGTTCCACTCTTTGGGATAGTTCAACTCTAAAGAATTAAGGTGCTCACAATAGTTTTGCATCATCATGCAGTGAGTTAAGTTATCTTTATCTAATTTTTTAATTAGATATCTCTCAATGAAAGGAAGGTCAGCCTCAGCCATATCAATCCCTTCATATCTTACCCTATCTACATATTTTTTAAATGCTTCAATGGCTAAAGAATTAAACTCATCTTTAGCTATTAAAACAGATAAGTTTGATATAATTTTTTCTCTTAAAGTGAGTAAGTATTCATCAGGGTTTAATCTAAAGGTAATAATACTTATTGAATCCCCTCTAGAGTACTGGTGATCCTGATGCTCGACTTTTAGCAGATAATTAGCTATTAATATAAAAAGGCGACTAAATAAGTGGTTTTCCCCGTTTTCCATTTTTTCAATCAACATGTCTACAATGAACGATTGTACATAGTAGCCATATCGAAAATCATCAGGCTTAAAGCTATAACACTCAGATAATAATCGCA
>NZ_AUNJ01000033.1 GCF_000447775.1 Bacteriovorax sp. DB6_IX | reverse complement strand
AATTTAGACAAGCTTAATATTAAGGATTTCGCAATCTATAATAGGGGTCTTTCTTCTGAGTTTATTGCAGGGGGAGCACTGTATGGTATCTTTTATATTATTTTTTTAATTGTTATTTGTACCTACTTATTTAGTAGAAAAGAGCTCGAATAATGGAAATACTTATTTACCAAATTTCAGCAGCCGTTTTTGGTTTGCTTGTTGGAGTTTTTTAAACGTTCTAATTTATAGACTTCCTATAAAGAAGAATTTTGTAAATGATAGATCTCATTGTCCATCATGTAATAAATTAATTTATTGGTATGAAAATATACCTGTTTTCAGTTGGCTCTTTCTAAGAGGAAAGTGTTCTGGTTGCCAAGTAAAGATTAGTCCTGTCTATCCATTGGTAGAATTATTTATAGGGATTGTTTCATTTTTACTTTTTCCTAAAGTCGTTAATATTCACTCTTTAACAAGTTATATCTTTTTCTTTTCAATTGCCTGTGCCTTCACAGTTCACTTCGTCATTGATCTAAAACATAAAATATTACCAAATGGCGTTACCTTATATTTGGCGTTACTTTTTCTTATTCAGTCCTTTTTTTCAAAACCATTTGAGTTTTGGTTCTTTGGACTCCTTATTGGCTTCGGTTTCCCTGCTGGGGTGACATGGCTTTTTTATGTCTTGAGAAAGAAAGAAGGTCTAGGTATGGGGGATATAAAATTATGGGCCGCATTAGGCTTAATCCTTGGCCCATTTGAAATCCTCAGAAATATTTTTATGAGTTGCACCTTGGGTTCATTGATTGGATTACCAATGATTGCACTGGGCGTTATAGATAAGAAAACTAGAATACCATTTGGTCCATTTATTTTAGTTGTTGCAGCGTTTCAAATATACTTTCCAAAATATTATAAGATGTTATTGGGGTTAATCTTTTAAAAAACGCATTAACTTCTTGAAATGTTGAAACGATGCAAGGTATAATTTTTCTGAAGTACCAATGTCGATGGAATGTATATGGACTTAAAATCAGTAAAACCACAGGATGTAGTTGATGGAGTCAAAGACCTATTAGGTCTTTCCAGCAAGAAAGTCATTGGTTTAGACATTGGCCTTAGCTCAGTTAAGATTGCAGAAGTTGCATCTAGCGGAGATACGTTCAAATTACTCAAGTACGCGAGTATTCCACTTCCCGATACAGTATTAATCGAAGATGAAATTCAAAAAGAAGAAGAGTTACTCTCTGCAATAGAGGAAGCTTTTAATGAAATTGGTGCGAAAAACCCTAGTGTCTGTCTAGGTCTATTTGGCCCTAATACTGTTGTTCGTAAGCTACAACTTGCGGGTGGAGACGAAGAGGAAATTGAGGATCAGGTTCTTTGGGAAGCTGAGCAATACCTTCCTTTCCCAGTTGAAGAAAGTAATCTCGGACACTATGTTGTTGGAGAAAATGAAGGTGGTGGTGTCGATGTTATCGTTGCTGCCGTTAGAAAAGATGTTCTGATGAATTTCAGAGATATTGTCGATAAAGCACAGGGTAAGATTAAAATTGTCGATCTTACTCCATTGGCCATCAGTAATGTGTTTGAATACACAATGGTAGATGAGATTGCTAATGATGAAGAGGATGAGTTTGTTAAGTCTTGGCTCATTTTGGATATAGGCGCTCAAAAAACAGAATGCGTAATTTATAAAGGCGGAATGCCTATCTTTACTAAAGAAATCCCTGTTGGTGGTGCCATGGTAACTGAAGAGATTCAGAGGCAGCTTGGTGTTAACTTTAGTGAAGCAGAAGACCTTAAAACTAACACTGATGATTCGGGAAATCTTCCAGAAGAAGTTAGTGAGATTGTAAAAGAAATCAATGAAACATTCTTTAATGAGATAAAGAAGACAATAGACTTCTATGTGAATTCAACTTCAGATGATTCAATTGCCGAATGTTACGTAACAGGTGGATCTATTCAGCTACCTGGTCTATTAGATGGTCTATCTGATTTACTTGGTGTTGATGTCTCTGTGCTAAATCCATTTCGTGCCTTTGAGTATGACGATAAAAAAATTGACGAAGATGACCTAAGTAAAATTGCTTATCATGGTGTAGTTGCCCTCGGGCTTGCAATGAGGGAGTTGCGCTAATGATAGAAATTAACTTATTAGAAAAGAAGAAGCCCATAAGGCTGCCAGTTGTTGCTGGTATTGACCTTAATAACATGAATTGGAAGCCACTTATCTTTGCATATATTGTAAAGGTTTGTGTCGATACATTTGTGATACCTCAGATCGGTTCTGACTTAGATAAATTAGAAAGGGAAAGTACCGCTCTATCAAAAAGGCAAAGAGCCCTTCAAACACAAATTAAAAAAGATCGAAACGTAAAAGAGCTCTTAACTGCTTTTGATCAGCAAATTAAGAAATTAAAAACACGAGAGCTACAGGTTGAACAAGTCTTAAAGCAGAAGACGAATCCTAAAAATATTCTTTCGGCCTTATCTAAAATTGTACCGGAAGATCTTTGGTTCGATAAAATGTCGATAAATAAAGAGAAGAGGCTCTTCTTAGAGGGGGGAGCGGTTTCATATAGAAGTGTAGGAGAGTTGATCA
>NZ_AUNJ01000032.1 GCF_000447775.1 Bacteriovorax sp. DB6_IX | reverse complement strand
CNTCCAAGATGGAAGTTTCGATCATTTTCCCTGTCTCTTGGGAATTCGAATTCGAGTTGAGCCTTATTCTTAGGCTTTTTGCTTCGATTAAATACCATGGGCCCATTCTATATAAATCTCATTTTTACGCAAGCTAACATATTGAATTCTATGTAATATTTTCGCATTTTTTCATGTATTTTTAAGTTTGACCGATATGGTCAGGTATGAAGAAACTAATTTTTATACCACTACTCGCATTATTGGCCCTGACATCGTGTACAACATCATCTAAAGCTTCGAGGGAGACGGCTTCTGAAAAGAAGGCATTTGATAAACTCGAAAAGCATATGGAAAAGTTTCCACGAATTAGAAGAACTCTCTGATTAAAATCTAACAAAACACGTCTTTAATTTCAGAAGGACTCTCGATAGAATATTCCTAAAATTAGAATAGGAGTATTTTTTGAATTCAATGAAAAGACGTGATTTTGTAAAGTTCATGGGGGGGAGCCGTGGCCTTTGGCCCGACAATTCTCGCGATGAGCTCTTGTCAGAGTAAGAACAAATCCTTTGCGATTATTCCAAGTGACAAAGATGATCTCATTCTTTCTGAAGGGCTTCATTATGATGTTCTTTTGAAATGGGGAGATAAAATCAACTCACATGAAGCTTTTGGCTACAATAATGACTATACGGCATTAACTTATCTTTCTAAGGATCGCGCTCTTTTATGGGTTAATCATGAGTATGTCCATCCTCTTTTTGTTAGTGGATATACACGAGAGACTAAAAGAACTAAGGAGCAGGTAACGACTGAGTTAACTGCTTGTGGTGGTTCTATTGTAGAAATCAAAAAGAATCTCAATGGAACTTGGAGCTTTGTCTCAGATTCTAAGTACAACCGTCGTCTCACTGGCTTAACAAAAATTCCATTTGCTGCTGATAAAGTTGTCGCAAACAAAAAGTTTGGAATAGGGACTTTTGGAAATTGTGCTGGAGGAGTGACTCCTTGGGGAACAATTTTAACTTGTGAAGAAAATTACGATAGTTTTATTGGCGAGCTCTCTCATGAAGGGGAGAAGTCGGAAAGTCGCTACGGTTGGGAAAAATACTATCCAGATCATCATCCTCATCATTATGGTTGGGTTGTCGAGGTTAATCCAAGAACAGGTGAAGCAAAGAAGCATACTTCTATCGGCCGCTATGCCCACGAGTGTTGTACATTAGCAAAGGCTCAAGATGGACGTGTCGTGGCATACTCTGGTGATGATAGAAAGAACGAATTTATTTATAAGTTTGTCTCAAATACAAAAGACTCTCTAGACGATGGAGAACTCTTTGTTGCAGATATAACGAATGGTAAATGGCTCTCTTTAGATATCAATAAGAGTGAAGTTCTAAAAAAGAACTTTAAATCCCAATTAGAAATACAAATTCATTGTCGTAAAGCGGCTCGACTTATTGGGGCAACTCCATGTGATAGACCGGAGGATATTGAAATTCATCCAAGCACCGGCGACGTATATATTGCATTAACAAATAATTACTCAAGCCGCGATCTCAAGAACCCAAAGAATAATTTCTTCGGGAAAATTTTAAAAATTATTCCAGATAATGGTGATCATGGCTCCCTGTCATTTAAGACTGCGGATTCGCTTATTGGGGGAGAAGAAAGTGGAGTCGCTTGCCCTGATAATTTAGCCTTTGATAAGAAGGGGAACTTGTGGGTCACGACTGATATGTCTGGAAGTATGATGAATAAGGTCCCTTATAAGAAGTTTAAGAATAATGGACTCTTCTATATTCCTCTGGCCGGTAAAGATGCAGGAAAGGCTTTTCAGGTCGCCTCAGCTCCTAAAGATGCGGAGCTTACAGGAATTACTTTTTCAGAGGATTACAAGACTCTTTTTATGAGCGTTCAGCATCCTGGAGAAAAGTCTCGAAGTCTTGATGCCTTAACAAGTCATTGGCCGGAGGGGAAGGGAAATGTCCCAAAACCATCTGTTGTGCAAATTCAAGGTGAGTTACTCGATAAGTTAATGTCATAAATAAAGGGCCTACTGGCCCTTTTACTTTATTTGAAGTGTTTTCTTAGATTGAATATGGAATACTCTGTCATCAATTTTGATTTTGTGATTCTCAAGAAGGACTTGAGTCGAAGACTTTACCGGAATCAGATTATTATCTTCTCCATCCTTCGCAATGATATGACTCTCAAGGAGAGTAGGCTCCTTTTTGGAAGTATCTAAATCAAGAATATAGATACCTTCTATTGGTCCGTAATAACTTCTAAAAATGTAGCTATGTCGAGAATCTGAGTAAGAGATAACTGCACTCTTAACCTGCTTCTTCTCTGATTTAAGTTTTAATTTAAAGCTCTTTGGATATTCGCCAAAACCAGTAAGATTGGTAATGGCCTTTTCTCCCTTGTGAAGAGCGACACTAACACCTGCATCTTTACTGAGGTATTGTATCAGTTGATACTCATTAATATTGTCACAAGCAACAATCTTCTTATATAGCGCTTTATTTTTAAGAAGATCCTGACACTTATCTGCCATTACAAAAGTGCTCGTTAAACTAAGAACTAGAAATATCTTAATACTTTTTTTGAATAGGTTTGTTATTTTCATCGCTCTTCTCCTTGAGAACTAGATGAATTGGAAGAACAATCTTCACAAGCTTTATCAGCATTGTCTTGACTTGTATTTGACGCCACACTTGTTCCATTCTTGCCTTCAGCATGTTCAAATGATCTTTCCGTGTTTCTTACACTTTCGCTTTTTATAGTATCTTCACACTGAGAAATATTACTAAAATCTTTTTCTACAATTGAGCCACAGACTGATGAATTATCAAATCGATCTAGACCTTGTTTTTGAATGATTTGTCCTAACTTCTTGCGATAGCCTCTATCTGCTGCATAACTTCCAAGGGTTGGAACAAACTCTTGCCAGGTTGCCACTCTACCTTGTAGTTCTGCCTTGGCCACAACATTTCGAGTTTTATTATAGGCCCTACTTGTCTTCTGGTTTGTAAGTAGGTTATCTGCATATGCAGAGACACTATCGTAGACACTTTCAAACTTCATATAATAGTGACCTTCATTGGCAGGTCTTTTGACTGTACAGTCATAAGTTATAGTTCTCTCTTTATCAGTTCCTTTAAAGAGTACTTTCTTTTTATTACTTCCGTAGCTAAAACAAGAATGTCCAAAGAGGTTGTTGGCACGAGCAAAAACCTTTGAAGATCCCCAACCCGTTTCTAAAAGAGCTTGAGCAATAATAACAGAAGCAGGGATTTTTGTTTCTTGCATAACTTTAATCGCAGCTGGTGCAATCATATTGATAAAGTTTTTCTTTTTCTGATCACTTGGAATATTACTCTGCATTCTCGAAAAGTCTCTAGAGTCGAGATTTTGATAGAACCCTTCGTTGTAGCTGACACAGCTCTTTGCCTGATCTTGTTGAGGAACAAAGGGGTCATCAACAATCGTTGGGCAAAAATCTTTTGGTGGCTGAGTATAGCGAAATATTGGAAAAGGGAGTCCTTCTCTATGTGTCTTTGGCGTTTCGCATGATGTCGAAATCAACGCACTTAAAATGACTAATAAATAAAATAACTCTCTCATCTGTATACTTCTCGGTCGTTGTTCTTCTATATCTTAAGTTTCTTGCCCTGAGTCACAAATAAGAGTTTCAATAAACCGAACTAGCTAACAAGAAATCAGTAGGTTATGGACCTTAACACTAGGGGATTCTTATTCTTTCAGTGACAATTATTATTTGCACTTTTGGCACTTTAAAAACCCGTAAAAACTGACATTTTAAAGCATTTATGGGATTATTTGACATACACACAATAATTGCACATCGAGGAAAATTGAGAGATGGAAGACACGTCAACGGAAACTCCAAAATCATTTAAAGAAACTCACCCAGATAGCTTTGTTCATTTGCATTTACATACTCAGTACTCACTACTGGATGGGGCCATTCGTCTTAAAGACCTTATTCCAAGGGCCCAAGAGTTAGGAGTTCCTGCGATTGCTCAAACGGATCACGGTAATATGTTTGGGGCAATTGATTTCTATACAAGATGTAAGGGAGCAGGAATTAAGCCAATTCTTGGTTCTGAAATATATTTTACACCTGGCTCACGTCATGATCGTCTTTCTGCCAAGAGAGCTAAGACTGTTGGTTCTCAAGATGCTGAGGAGTCGTCAAGACAGATTCACCACTTGATTCTTCTTGCAAAGAATAACACTGGTTATAAGAACCTTTGTAAACTTCTTTCAAGGGCCTATATGGAAGGTTTCTATTACAAGCCAAGGGCCGATGTTGAGCTATTAAAAGAATATTCAGAAGGGCTGATTTGTACTACTGCTTGTTTAAAGGGTGAGGTTGGATACAACTTCTTTACGGGACAAGATGAAAGAGCAGTTAAGGCCATTGAAAAGTTAAGAGATATCTTTGGTCCGGACGATTTTTATCTTGAGATTCAAGAAAATGGTATTCCTGAACAAAAGATTGTTAACGAAAAAGTTATTGAATACGCGCGTAATAACAATATAAAGCTTGTCGCAACTAACGACTCTCACTATATGACCGCTGAGGATGCGACAGCACAAGAGGTTCTTCTTTGTATTCAAACAGGAAAGACCTACGCCGATGAAAATAGAATGAAAATGACTTCTCATGAGTTCTACTACAAAACTCCTGAGGAGATGAGGGCGGCTTTTCATTACTGTCCAGAAGCTTGTGATAATACACTTGAAATCGCTGATAAGTGTAATGTCGAGCTAAATTGGACCGATGAAAAGGGGAACCAAATTTATCACCTTCCTGATTACCCAATTGATACTGGGGAGCACATGAATGACTACTTCGAAAGAGTGTCTAAGGAAGGTCTTGAAGAGCGCTTTAAAGGTCCTCACTTCACGAAGCTTATCCAAGAAGAAAACTGGGAGACTGAGCTAAAACCTCAGTACTATGAGCGACTCCAATATGAAATCGATATGATTAATATGATGGGGTTTCCTGGGTACTTCCTTATCGTTGCTGACTTTATCCAGTGGTCTAAAGATAATGGAATTCCTGTTGGGCCAGGTCGTGGATCTGGGGCAGGTTCTCTTGTTGCTTATGCTCTAACCATTACCAATATTAACCCTCTTCCATATAATCTTCTCTTTGAGAGATTTATTAACCCTGAGCGTATTTCGATGCCTGACTTCGACGTTGACTTCTGTCAAAGTGGTCGTCAAAGAGTTATTGAGTATGTAACTGAGAAATATGGTGAAGATAAGGTTGGGCAAATTATTACCTTTGGTAAGCTTCAAGCAAAGGCCGTTGTAAAAGACGTTGCTCGTGTTTACGACCTCTCTTTTGCTGAGGCCAATATGATTTCAAAACTCATCCCTGATGAGATTGGGATTACTCTTGATAAGGCCCTTGAAATGGAGCCTAAGCTAACGGAGCTAATCGAGAGTGATCAGAAAATCAGACAGATCTTTAAAATTTCAAAAAGACTCGAAGGTCTCTACCGTCACGCGGGGATTCACGCGGCCGGTGTTATTATTACAAACCTTCCTCTGGTAGAGTATTGTCCACTTTTTAAAGGGGCAAAAGGGGAGAAGGTTGTTCAGTTTGACAAAGACTTTTCTGAGCAGATTGGACTTGTTAAATTTGACTTCCTTGGTCTTAAAACTCTGACAGTTATTGATCACGCTTCTAAGTTTATTCAGCGTGACCATATGCCGGAATTTGATATTGAGGCCATTGACTACGAAGACCAGAATGTCTTTAAGTTTATTGGTGATGGTCACACGACAGGAGTATTCCAGTTAGAATCTTCTGGGATGATTGACCTTTGTAAAAGAATTCAACCCGATTCAATTGATGATATTACCGCTATTAACGCTCTCTATAGACCTGGACCAATGGGTTCTGGAATGCATGATGAGTTCGTTGAGATCAAGCACGGGCGTAAACCTGAAACATATGCCTTTGAAGAGCTAAAGCCACTTCTTAAAGATACCTACGGTATTATTATCTACCAAGAGCAAGTTATGAATATTGCCCGAGAGCTTGCTGGTTACAGTCTTGGACAAGCGGATATTCTTCGTAAGGCCATGGGTAAGAAGAAGATTAAGCTTATTCAAGAACACCGTGAGATCTTCCTCAATGGTGCACGTGAAAGAGGTTTTGATGAGAAGAAGGCCGATGATCTTTATGGACTGATGGCAAGTTTCGCGGAATATGGATTCAACAAGTCCCACGCGGTTGCTTATTCTTATATTTCTTATCAAACAGCTTTCTTAAAGCATTATTATCCGGCTCAGTTCTTCGCGGGACTATTGAGTACGGAATTATCTAATACCGATAAGATTACTGTTTATATTAACGATGCAAAGTCTTATGGAATTGAAGTTTTAGCTCCTGATGTTAATGAATCGCTTTGGCTTTTCAACGTTGTCGATGGAAACCTCCGTTTTGGAATGGGGGCCATTAAAGGTGTTGGTGAAGGAGCCGTTGAAGAGATGATTCGAGAAAGGGAAGAGAATGGGCCATTTACTGGTTTCATTGATTTCTGTGAAAGAGTTAATCTCAAGAGTGTAAATAAGAGAGTTATTGAAGCTCTTATCAAGGTTGGTGGATTTGATTCTTGTGAAAATACAATGAATAGAAGAACCATGCTTGAGAATATGGAAATTGTTGTCAGCTACGCTCAAAAACGCCAGATGGAAAAAGAGCTTGGGCAAACAAACCTCTTCGATATGGGAGCTTCTGAAGAGGCCAATGATCAGGCCAATATGCTTGATATCCACCATGTGGAAGATTTTGACGACAGAGATAAGCTTCTTTATGAAGCTGAGCTTATGGGGATCTACGTTTCAGGTCACCCTCTCGATCGATTCCAAGGTGTTATTGAACAACTTGCTTCAATGCCAATTGCTCAAATACATGACATCGACGGTCAGGCAAAGCGAGATATGGTTGTTGCAGGAATGATTGTTGAGAAGAAGGATATTATGACTAAGAAGGGTGACAGAATGTGTTTTGCCACTCTCGAAGATATGACTGGAAAGATTGAATGTATTGTCTTTCCTAAGACTTTTGCTGAGTTTAATGAGCTTCTCTCTAGTGATGAGCCGCTGATTATGACTGGGCAAGTAAACCTGGCCGAAGAGCCAAGGAAGTTTTTTCCTAGTAAGGTTCAAAAATTAAAAGATCAGGCAGAACAAAGGGTTACCTCAGTTCGAATTAATGTTAAAATGGAAGGGTTAAACGAAGGGCGCTTAAATCGTCTTAAGCAAACTCTTCTTGGATATAGAGGAAGTGTTCCTCTACATATTATTTTTGAGCATGAGAATGGTCGCGCACGATTGCCACTGGGAGGAAGTTTCTTGGTTAATCCGACGCCTCAACTCGCTGCAAAGGTAAATGAAATTTTTGATACAAATGCTGTAAACTTCATCGTTGATGGGAGAGTTGAAGAAGCTCCAAGTTTACAACAATAAAATAGAGTAGACTAAATCTAAGGACGGATATGAGAAAACTACAAGGTGTAGTAACTTTACTATTATTTCTATCGCTGAATGTTCAGGCCAAGTTTATTGAAGGAGAGGGGAAGTTTCTCTCTCAAGACCAAGATTCTGTTTCTTTTATTAAGAAGCAACTTCTCTCTAATGCTTTTAAGAAAGTTATTGATATCCAATTAAAAGAGATGGGGCTTGATGCCACGACTTTTTGGAATAATTATAATTCTAAATTTGAAGAGCATTTTGCAACAATTAGACAAAGTGTTGTTGAAAAATATGAAGTCGAAGAAGATGGAAAGAAAAGTATCCCTAGAAATAAGCAAGACAACTTTGATAAAGAAGTTCGTTATAAGCGATTAAAGTCGAAATCTCGATTTGGTAGACTTGAAAGAGCGATTCAATCTTATTCAATCAAGAAGATATCAAAATCGATCAGAATGCCTAATTCTCATTATATTAATGTCAATGCCCAAGTTAATAGAAAGAAGCTGACAGATATTTATTATAAATTTATTGGTGTGAGTAGTATTCGTACTTTTAGAAAGTTATTTGTTGATGTGAAGTACAATCTTATTAACACAAACTGGATTGAACTAGGTGTCGAGACAGAAGGTGATTTCGTTAATGTTGTTAATGATCATTGGGTTCAAAAACTTACGGAGAATACAGGAAAGATCTTTAGTGAAGGAGTTGTTATTGTTGATGACTCAACAAGATCTCTAATAAAAGAGCGACTAAAGAAACCAGTTGAGCTTTTAAGAACGGCCAATACTTCTATGATTGATGAAGATAGTACAGGTATATCTGACTCTCTCTACATGAACGTTGAAGTCGATATAGAGAAAGAGAGAGCGGACCTTGGTCTTAAGAAAATTGAGCTTAAGTTCTATGGAGGATTCACACTAAGAGATCTTAAGAATAAATCAATCGTGACATATCAGGACTTTGTTGCAGAAAAATCAACATTTAAAATTTTAGATGCTCACACATTGAGCTCAAATATTGCAAGTCTTGTTTATAGACTACCAATGACAAAGATTACTTCTCTTCGAAAAATTATTGAAGAGAATGCTAAGAATAAGAACTCTTTTGAAATAATGATTAAGGGAACAAAGAATGTTAATGAGGCCTTTTCTTTTGTTAAGAAACTAAAAGAGAAGGGACTTCTTTATTACTTTGAGCCACAAGTAAAATCCCTTGTTGGAGAAGAGGTTAAGATTCTTGTTGAGTATTCAGGTGTAAAAGAAAGGGCTCTCGAGGTCTTAGGGAAAATGATTTCTGAGCAAATTGCAGATAATAGAGTCGTAAAGAGAAATGGAGAGCTTCCATTTGTATTTAATATTGAAGATATGACAAAAGAAGCGCCTCAGGGTCAAAATGGCGAGCAGGGAACTAAGGCAAATAAAGTTCCAAGTAAAAACTCTAGTAAGATATAGGTTGTAGGAGCCAGTACGCATGATAAGAAATTTTATTGCATTAATTTCAGTATTCACTCTTGTTTCATGTTCCTCTGGAGTTATCAAGAGGACAAATCATGGAAAGAGACCAAGAGCACAAGCTCGACCTTATTTCACAGGTGTAAAAAAGAAAGTGGCCCTTCTACAGTTCTTCAATGAGTCTCCTTATGGGGGACGCGATCTAAGTATTACGGCCACAGAAGAATTAAGAAAAGAACTGACTCGTACCCAAGCCTTCATTATTGATACAATGGGAACTAAGATTTTTGGAAGCTCTAAGGAAATTTATTCTGGTGGGGGAGTTAAGCTCGTTCAAATGGCAAGAAAGGCCAAGATGAATGGTGTGAACTTTGTTGTCTTTGGTCGTGTTATCGAAGCAAGAATTAGAGAGAAGTCTGATGAGATCGGTGTTGTTAGACAAACTAAATCTTATACTGAGTCCAAAGTTGAAATTAGAATCTTTGATGTTAATTCAAATAAAGAAATTTATACAGAAACAATTCGCGGTTACGCCGATGACAGTAGTATGAGATTCTTTGCTGCTGATAGAGAGTCTAAGTTAGAACATAGAAGAAACCTTTTGCGATATGTCGTTAAAGTGGCCATTAGAAAAGCTATCCCTCGAATTATGGCCCTTGCTGAGAAATTAGAGTGGGTTGGTCGTGTCGCGAGAATTGTTGGGAATAAGATTTACATTAATGCTGGGAGAAATTCAGGTATTAATATAGGAGATATTTTAAAAGTTGTGACAGAGGGAGTAGAGATTTACGACCCTGAAACAGGTGCCCTCATCGGAGTAGGTAAAGGTGAAGTGAAGGGAACTATTGAAATCATCGATTATGTTGGTCCAGATGCTTCTATTGCTATTTTACACTCAGGGGGATCTGTACACGAAGGAGACTTTGTACAGCTATACTAGTCTATGTTTTACAATTTGTTTAAGCCTATTGCTTTTGCCATGGATGCTGAAAAAGTCCATGATCTTACAATTTCTATTCTATCAAAAAATGGACACTGGGGAAGCTTCCTTGGTGTCTCAGAATCAAACACAAATTTTAATTTAAAGGTTGGGAATAGAACTTGGTCATTTCCAATTGGTCTTGCAGCGGGACTTGATAAGAATGCTCAGTGTTATGACTTCTTTGATAATCTAGGTTTTGGTGCTGTTGAAGTTGGTACAGTCACTCCTTTGGCGCAGACTGGAAACCCTAAGCCTCGTTTATTTCGTTACCCAAAGGAAGAATCACTAAGAAATTGTATGGGTTTCAATAACCTTGGTTCAGACTTTATGTTTGAGACGGTTTCTAGGTTGCCTCAATATAAGGAGCAAAGACCGACTCCGTTGGGAGTTAATATTGGAAAGAATAAAGTGACTCCTGACGAGATTGCCCACGAAGATTATCGTTTTCTCTATGAGAAGTTTAAAGGACTGGCCGATTATATTGTTGTCAATGTTTCATCGCCTAATACTCCTGGGCTTAGAGAACATCAAAGTCGAGACGGCTTAGAAATGATTTTAAAAAGTCTTGAGAGACGAGAAGGCGACGTTGATCTCTTTGTTAAAATCTCTCCTGATATGAATATTGAATCTCTTCCTGATGTCATAGAAGTGGCCAAGAAGTATCATGTTACTGGAATCATTGGCACCAATACGACCATTATGGAAGATCGTGGAGTTGGGGGTATTTCTGGTAAGTTACTCTTTGATAAAGCTCGAGTGATGAGAAAGAAATGCTTAGAACTAACGAAAGAAGCTGGTCTTGAGTTCATTGGGGTTGGAGGTTTCTCGAGCTTTGAGGAAATTCTTGAATATTGGAAGGATGGGGGAAGGGCCGTCCAAATCTATTCGGCCTTTATCTTTCAAGGTCCAGACTTATTAAAAGATATCGAGCATAAGACAAAAGAGCTGATGGACTTTCATGGTGTTTCAACTTTTGAGGAGCTTCTTGAGAGATTACAAGAAGGTTAACGAGGAAGAAAATGAAAGTTGCTGAAATACCATTTAATATGAGCATTATTATTGATTCATCTTTTAAAGAAGTTCCCGAAGACTATGATGAAATGTTGAAGGGAATTAATTTTCTCTTTGAAAAGATTGATAATGAGTCTCATGAGGCCAAGAAAGCGGCTCTCCATTCATTGGTTGGTAAATATCTGAGAGTCGTCAATAAACTAGAAGAGTCTGAACAACAATTAGGACATGCTTTTGAAGGCTTTAAAGCACAAGGCCTGAAGGTCCCTGGAGTCATTGCTAAATTTCGTTTGGGGTTGACGTATCTCTATCAAGAAAAGTACACAAGGGCAGATGATTTCCTCTCAAAAGTTCTCGAGATTTGTTTGCGTGTAAATGATGAACACCTGGTAAAGCTCTGTGACCATATTTATTTCACGATGGGATTAAGTAAAATGTGGCAGAAAAATTATACTGATGCTGATCGCCTTTTTAACGAATGCCTAGAACTTCGTATTGTGAAAGGAGATATTGAACTTATTGAGCTGACTAAGAAAGTTATCATGGCGAATAAACCTTCTTAGGGGCATACCTCGTTATAATTAGTGTTATAGTTTTTTGCTTTAATATAATCATTAAAATTCACTTCAAGAACTTTTTTAATTTTTTGTGAAGCTATTGAACAAGATGATTTCATAATCTGATCAAGCTCTTCAATATCGAGGTTAAGATTACTTAGGTTTTCAGATATTTCTACAATAGAGTTACCATTCTCATTCGTCAGCATTTTTCCAATCGTTTGCACATAAGCGTGACGAAGCTCAGGCACCTGTTGAGTTACATTGTCCATTTGGGCAAAGAATTGACCTTTTGTTTCATCCTTAAACTTTGTCGCTTTATCTATTAGCCCTAATAAGTCATCAGGTGAGTCATTATTGGCCAGATAGAGCTTGATCCCTTCTAATTGAACCTCTGCATTTTGAGAGGTAAAAATTTGATCATAGTCAATTTCATCTAAGTTGTAGTCAAGGATTTGGGCCTCTTGCGAAACTAAGTTGAGAAGTTTTAGGTTTCGTGCAAGAAGCTTATCTGCCGTTGTATTGCTTGGGTCAAAGTAGCCATCTTGATCGGCACTTAGACCACAGTGATCTTCTATACAGCCAGCAATATTTGAAATTACTTTCTTGGAGTGTTCATAGATTTTAACTGCATCAATTTTAGCAAGAATTTCTCTCTCTGATTGTGTGAAATCAATTGTCATATCCCAGTACTGTGACTTTGAAACTTCTTTGTCAATCGACTTGATCACTACTTCTAGATCTTTTACTTGCGGTGAGGCTTTTAAGGATTGGGCCTCTGGGCCTTGAGTCGCGGCTTCTTCTATTTCTTTTTCTGGTAGTTTCCTTTTAATTTCAGAAACTTGTTTCTCGTGTGATTGATTACTTTGTTTGTAAAAGTAGAAGGCGATTAAGAGTATTGGAATGATAAATAATGTTTTCTTCGTCATAATAAAAAAAAGGGGAGTTAGTAACTCCCCTTATTATAACTTATTTTTATAGATTTGATACAGCTGAATGTTTTGATCCTTTTGGATTACCACTGTTGAAGTTTTTAACGATTTCATCTACAGCAGCTTTTGTCTTAGCATCTAATTTAAATGAAAGAGAGCTTCCATAACCAATCTTGTCTTGGTCGATAAACTTGATTACTTTGTTCAAGTTGTTCTTGAAGTGATAGTCAGGGTGTCTCTTTAGACTCATATTCCCAACAGCATTCTTAAGCTCTGAAATCTCACTCTTTAATGCGCTAATTTTCTTCTTTGTTTTACTATTTTTGAAGAACTTTCCTTCTAAGTCTTTTAGCTCTTCTTCTGCTTTAGTGATTCTTTCCAGTTTCTCTACATCCATAATACGACATGCTTTCTTGATCTGACCTTGGTTACATTTTCCGGCCCATGTCCCTCTTACGAGATTTGTGTAGTTAATACTTTTGTCAGAACTTACAAGACATGAGTATGAGCTCTTCTTTGTTTTATTACGGCTTCCCTTAACTTTATCTGCATCGTAGTAGGCCTTTTTAAATCCAACGTGAATAAAGTTTAGTCCATACTTAAATGTTTCTTTTAGTGAAAGATACATCTTCTTTGCCAAGTACTTATCATAGTGCCATCTTAGAGAGAGTTGAACTGGACCAATATCTGTTCCATCTGCTCCTCTAATTATCTGACGAATAACCTGATCATTTGCGACATTGTCACAATCTGCGATAAATGGAGTTTCCCCAGACTTAAGGTATTTAATAAAGTGTCTATAGTTTGAGGCCTTGTCTGTATTAGCAATTCTTTCTTTTTTCTCGTCGAGTAGAATTCTGGTATAGTCGTCAACCATTTGCTCTCTCATATGTCTGTAGCCTTCTTCATCTGCTGACATTGCTTCAAGTCTCGCTTTGTCTTCAGAGCTGGCCACTTCTGATTCTAAGTTGGCATTGACGTGTTCGAAAATTTTCTTCTTACTATGTTCAAACATGATGTCACCATTATTTGCCTTACGGTAACATAGTCCTTTTTCATCATTTGTTTGACGGTAACTCATGTAGAGACCTTCATGCATTGGAAAAGTAAGGGCCAGCATCATAAATGAGTTATATGCTTCGTGGTCACCATACTTTAGATATCTTTTAGCAATTTGATGGGCCTCTTGAATTAAGGTCTTCATATAGATGGAACCATATTCATTCTTCTTAGATTCTTCATTAATCCAAATAGGAGCATCTAGTTGAACATCTTTATTGATAGAATAGAACATCTTATCCATCCATGACTGTCTCGAGATGACTTCATTTACAACGGCGTTCTCTTTTACGATCTGTGCACTTTGAGATGTAGATGTTTGGGCATTAACATTACCAACACAACTTGTAAGTGTTGTTCCTAATAGTAGTAATGCAAGACTCTTCTTTGCAATAGTCATTTGAAATCCTCGGTTAATGAATTTGTGGCATCATATCTATAAATAATGCATTGCACAATAAAATGTCTGCACATTTATACTTTTTTCATTGTTTAAGTCGTTGAAATTAGGCTTAAGGTGCTGCTGATATTTCTTAAGTAAAAGTTTGAGATGTCGATAAACAGGACATGAAGAAGATAGTAATGGCGTTTATAGGTTTAGGGATGGTCAGTGCGAGTGCAGTGGCCGGGTATAATAATACAGGTGATTATTGGAAGTGTACTAATCGCTCTGGTGGTTCGTGGAATTTTGGTCGAGCACCAAATTCGTGTGATGTTTATCACTTTGTTGATCCAGACTATGTGGTTAATGAATTCACTCCAGTGATTTTTAACGATAGTAATAATGTTGATGAGGAAAGAAGAGAGTATATGAATTATATGTACTCGGTTCTTAGAGAAACAGCATCTTATTATATTAAGTCACGAGATCCTGAAGTTAGCGATGATGAGCACGATGCATTCGTAGCTGCCTCATTTGCAATTGCACACCAGGAAAGTTACTGGTCTCATTATAGGGTTCCATCAAATGGAAGACTGCAGTTTATGAGAGGTGACTACGGGCATGGGCATGGAATGATGCAAGTTGATGATCGTTGGCACTTTGCTGCAGTTAATGAAGGAAAGGGTGCAAACCTTATCTTTAATATCGTTTACTCTTTAGAAGAGTACTACGATGCATGGAAAGTCGCTCCTTCTAAGAGTTGTGTTTCTAGTCCTACTGATTGGTACGCAAGGTCTCGAAGTGCATACTCTGCCTATAATGGTGGTATTTCTAAAATTTGTCGTTGGACCAATCCAAACGATAAATGGGCAAGAAATGATAAAGGTTTTAAAACTAAATTTGATAATAAATCATGGGAGTCATATGTTGATGATTTCTATGCTCCATCGTTTGTTGATCCAGAGTGTATCGTAGCAGGTGGAGTAAATTGTCAAAATGATGGTAGTTCAGACCCAACTCCACGTAAGAATATTATTTATCGTTCAAGTGAATTTGGAAACTGTATCTTCGATGAGGAATTAGAGGTTTTTAAATGCACAGAAGATCGATTTGCCCAATGTCTTCATCATAAAGTCTATGGCGGAAGCGTTTCACGTGTTTCATTTGGAAAGGTTAAAGAAGAATGGGATGTTTATACGTTTGAAGAAGTGGAAACTGAGGGGATTTGTTCAAGTGTCACAGGCCTCATCGCTCCAGGGAGTCATATCTCATTAGGAAAGAATATCAATGTGAGAAGAACACCAGGTGGTGAGAAACTAGGAACAATGTCTAGTGGAAAAATCACTCAGGTTCTCTCGTATGAAGTGACAGACGCCTCCCTTCTTAAAAGATACTATCAAATCTCTTTTGGAAGTAAGATTGGATATATTTACGCCGGGGATAAGAATGACTACAGTTCTTGGGCAAAGGTTTCTCAAGGAAGCTTAAATTATCAAAGTGTTGCCAAGGTCGCAGACTTTGTTTCTCCATTTGAAAATCATACTGCAATTGAAGATCGTGATATTTCTCTAGATACAGAACAAAGGTATCAAGTTAGAGCTGTGACTTATAAAGATGATCTAAGCCTCATCTATACTCTTGATGTGGATGGACAAGACTATAGTTTCTATGCGGGTTCACTCAATCCTTATACAGTAGATGATCTCTTTAAAATGGTAGATGAAGAGGTTGATGAACCTTCTAAACCAGAAATTAAATATGGAAGATTAAGTAAGAATATTTGGTGGAAGAAAATGTATAAATGTCCAAGTACTAGTTGTTCAAAAGCAGGAACACTTCGTGGACCAAGACTTACAAGTAGCAAGCTAAAAATCTATGAGAATAGAAATGGCTGGCTCAAGGTTGAGCAAAAAGGAAAGGTTGGTTGGATCCAACAATGGTACGTTAAGATTTATTAGGAATAGCATATGTTAAAAAAGTTTACAATTGCCTTTACTGGCCTAACTCTGTGTCTCGGTGCTTATTACTATGTTGGGCATAATAAAGAGTCAAAGCGTATCGGTCTTTTTGATCGCAAAAATCCTTACTCAAGAAAGCCGGCAAGTTTACCTATTCGTAGGGAAGTTGTACAAAAAGAAGTAAAGAAAGAGGTGAAAGTAGAAACCCTCGATGTGGCCAAATCTCGTCTGGCCAAGATTAAGGATTGTTACACGCAAAAGTGTAATATTTCTTCAAATGATTCAAGAGAGTATGACCTAAGCGTAGGTCAAAGTTTGAAGAAAGAGCTATTTTCGCTCTATGAGCAAACACTTCGCAATGAAGTTATTGACGATAGAATTACTGAGATAGGTATTGAATATCTAGGTGTTTCAGATGGACATGTTAAAGAGGCGGCGCTTTTACTTTTAAGTACACAAGAGCCTTCCCAAGAGGCTTTAAATGCAATCACTGAAAATGTTCTTGATTACCATGATGCTAACCTTATAGGGTTAGCTTTGATGGAGTTGGAGAAGTATAAAACTGGCGAGTTTGATGTCGTTATTAAAGATAGCTTTATAAAGAACTTTAAAAAGGGAAGTCTCCTTGTAAAAGAAGCTCTTGCTAAAGGGATTTATAAATTTGTTAATGAAGAAAATCGAAATGACTATGGAGAAATCTTAAGGTCACTACCAAAGAACTCTAAAGTTAGAAAAAATTTAAAGGCAACTCTAGATCGTTATGATTATAATACAAGACTATAGGTTCAACCTATAGTCTTACTTCCATTGCCTTCATGACCTTAACCCCTGATGGATTTACATCACACATATAAGCTAAGACTTCGACACCTTTTCTAGAGGCTTCTCTTAAGAGTCTTGCATATTCAGGATCAATATCTTGTGCAGGACTAAAGTATTCTACATCTTGTCTTTGAACAATGTAGAGCATGCACGCTCTATCACCTGAACTATGAATATCCATAAGCTCTCTCAAATGTTTTTGACCTCTTTCTGAAACAGAGTCGGGAAATATCGCCGCCCCATTTTCTCCAAGCATCGTAACATTTTTTACTTCAACAAAGCATTTACGTGTGGCCTTCTTATGATTCTCCCCATCAAAGAGGAGAATATCAATACGGCTTTGACCGATCTTAATTTCTGGCTTTATTCCTTCATATCCTTGAAGTTCGCTGATTGTTCCATCTTCAATCGCCTCAACTGATATTTTATTTGGTAGAGAGGTATTAATACCAATCCACGTATCTCCATTATTTGTCATCTCAAGAGAGAACTTGAGTTTCCTCTTTGGGTTATCGTGGAAGCTAAGTGCTGAGTCCCAATTGGGTTCCCAACAGGTTTTCATACTTCCAGTATTGGCCGTGTGAACAGTAATGATATCGCCCTTCTTATGCTCATTAAAATCTTCATCTAACTGAATATCAGCTAAAAACCTCTTGTAGCGCTTAAGTATCTTTCCTCTAATGATTGGCTGTTCAAATTGCATGGTAATGTCCTGTTTTTTTTATTTGGCCTTGTTTAGCGATAGCCTACCAAAGAGATAGGGTACTGGCCAAAATAAGTTTGAAAATCCTAAGAATTTGGTACAATCAAACTAGGGAGAAAAGTGCATGTCTAATATTCTAATCATTTCAGATAATGAGGTTCTGAACTCATTATATACTGTCAATTTGAAGATCTATACAGGAGCTTCAGTTTCGACGTGCACATCTCTTGAAGATGCTATTGAATATATTGAAAATCCTGATAATAAGATTGATGTAGTTTACTCTCTTTGTATGATTGAAAATGAAGATACAGCCCTTTTGGCCTATCACCATCTGATTGAGAATGGGCGAGAGGTTCCCATAATCGTCATCGGAAATCAATCTGAAGCTCCCGATGAAGTTTCTGTTGTTGGAAATCCATATGATATTCGAGGTATTGTTCAGCAAGCGGCTTCAAATCTTGGGATAACGGCAAAAGATATGGCAGAAGCTGAAACTCCTGACTATTATCCCATGCCGATTAGAATGTACTTTTCTCTAGAGACAGCACCTTGTGATACCTATTACAGAGTGAGAGAGAAGGATGGGAAGCTAAGATATCACAAAATTTTCTTGGCCAATGAAGGAATTTGGCCAAAGGTAAAAGACTATTTAGATGAGGGGGTTTCGACTCTCTATGTTCCTGCGGCCATGAGGTTTTCTTTTGCTAAATTTGTCACAGGGCAATTGATTGATAAGTTAAATAATGTCATCGAAGACCCTAAATCTAAGACTGGGGAAAAACTTGATGTTGTTGAGCAGGGGATTGAAACTGTCGCGGAGCAAATATTTGAGGGTGAGATGACAAAAGAGGTTATCGAACTTTCTAATAAATGTATGGAGACAATGGAAGAAGTTATTGATGATGTTCCAGATCTCAAAAAACTTCTTAAAGAGTTAACGGCCAATAAATCAGGATTCCTCTATAGCCATTCCATTATTGCTGGTTTTGTGGCCACTCATATATTAGATAATATTGAATGGGGAGGGGACTCTCATAAAGAGAAGCTTAAATTTGTTCTTTTCTTCCATGATATGTATCTAACAAGTGTTTATAAGAATCATCCTGAATTGATGTATGAAGATAAGCTTATTTTTGATGGAAATTTAACAGAAGAAGAAAAAGAGATCGTGGTTTCTCATGCTGCAGAAGCTGCCGAGGCCATTAAGCGTTATCCAAAATGTCCTCTAGGAGTTGATTCTATTATAAGACAGCACCATGGAACATCTAATGGATTAGGTTTTGCGACAACTTATAAAGATGATATTTCTCCTCTGGCAAAAGTACTGATTATTTCAGAAGCCTTTACTGAAGAGATGTATAAAACTCTACAAAATGGGCAGAAAGTTGAAATTCCTGTGATTATCGAAGGACTGACTGAAAAGTTTCCCAAGCACACATATGTGAAGATTTCTAAAACCCTTGAAACTCTTAAACTATAGATCTTTGAAGTGCCGATAGTGGCTCTTTAAAATTCCCTTGATTGTAAATACTCTTCATCTCTCTAAAGATATTGAGAAGAACTCCAGGGTCTTTTCCATCAGAGACTAGTCTCGTAACAAAGTTGTTAGAGAGAATGAAAGCACAAGAGTGAGCAGTCAGTTTATTATTCGTGAGTTTGTGAGGGAAACCATCTCCCTTTGGTCTTTCGTGATGTTGAGCAATAATAAAATCCGTATCAGGGTAACCTTGAAAGTATTGGGCCATGCTTGCTGCTTTTAGTGGGTGATCTTTAAACTCTTCTTGCTCTGAAACCGTGAACATTTGAAGTTGCGGATCTTCAAGTGAGCGTATTTTTGAGAGATCATCATTCGTGAGCATTGAATCGTATAGTAGGGATGCAAGTCCAAGCTTTTTTCTCGACGTTTCACTGGCCCAGCCAAGTGCTGTGAGAATTGTTTCTGAAAGATACATTGTCATCACGGCCTGTTCGGCCAAGTCTGAATGGGCCTTTGGAAATAGTGGTAGAATATTTCTAAACTTCTTGTACTCAAGTGTGACATCCCTTGTGATAGAGATCACTTTGTCACAGAGTTTTATAAGGTTTTCTGAGACACCAACTGTTTGAACATACTGATGAATAATAAGCACTGAGCGAATTTGATTAGCAATAATTTTCTTGGCCGAGAGTTTTGGACTATCAAAAATAATGAGTAGCTTTTCAATACCGTCTTCTAAGAATTTCAAGTATTCATTCTTTTGAAGATAGAGAAACTTTACATTCTTCTTGGCATAAGCATTAATATCACTATGAGAGTATCTCTTATTTGCAGAGATAATTTTTATAAACTTCGTTTGTGTCAGTTCCAGATAGACATCGTAGGGAAGAGAGTCGAAGAGATAGAAGTTTCTTAGCTTCATGGGAAGTAGTTCTTCACGATCTATTTCCTCAATGGATTGCTCAAACTCTTCATGTGAAGCCCAGTCAATGGCCTTTTTGATGGCCTCTTTAAATTTTGGAATTTCAATTGGGCGAATTACGATATCGTTGATTTCACTTTTTAAATAAAGCTCTTCGGCTACGCGGTCTTGGATATAGGCCTTCGCTCCCAGAAAGATTACTGGCCTTTCCCCTGAGACTTCGAGAATTCTCTTTGTTAGCTCTGTTGGAGAATCTGTCTTGATTGAAGCTTCTATTAAGATAAGAGCAAATGGTCCTTCATAACTTAGGTATTCGATAGCGTCATTCCCATCGAGAACACAGATCAATTCTACTTTTGGAAAGTGAGAGGCAAAGAGGTTGCGGATGTGATTCCACTCTTCTTTATCGTCACAGATATATAAGGCTTTCATCTATAAGATGCTCCATTTTGTCATTGGCCAATTATTATGTACTAGTTCTTGACTGAGAACTAATTAATTATGTAAGTATCCATAAATACGTTAGTTCTATTCTATCAGGTCTGGCATAGGTTTCAATGTTTTTGCCAAGAAACTGAGGGAGAATTAGCATTTATCATCTTAATTTTATTGAACTTAGTTATGGAAAAGATCTTATCTAAAATAGAAGAGTACTGGCCGCAGGTAAAAGAGAGTGGGGAGTCTTGTCGACTCTTTCACGGTCGTGGTGGCCGTTATGAAGGATTAAAGCATATCACTGTGGATTGGTTCTCACCTGTTCTCTATGTGAAGTTCTACGAAGAAGATCTTGAGCGAGAGGGGCAGCTGGTAGAAAAATTAAGAGCTAAATTTGAAAGACCCATTGTTCTTCATAAGAGGTATTCAAATCAATTTGAACTTTTTGGAATTAGTGAAGAAGAGCTCTCACAGGTTCATGCCTGCGAACTTGGACTTAAGTATGAGCTACGAATTGGTGTTAATCAAAATCATGGTTTCTTTCTTGATATGAGAGAGGGAAAGAAGTGGGTGAAGGAGTTCTTGCAAGAAGCTCCCAATGCTAAGGTCCTCAATCTCTTTGCTTATACTTGCTCGTTTTCTGTTCTGGCCAAGAGTTTAGGGGCGGCAGAAGTTCATAATGTTGACGTCTCAAAATCATTTCTAGAGTGGGGTAGAAGAAATCACCATCTCAATGATCAGAATACTGAGGGGATTTTCTTTCACAAGAAGGATGTCCTAAAATCCCTCGGTTGGTTGGCAAAGAAAGGGCCATATGACCTTGTTATCTATGATCCACCAAGTTTTCAAAAGAGTCGTTTTGCCTATGAAAAAGACTATCGTAAGGTAGTGAAACAACTGGAAAAGCTTGTGAAAAAGGGCGGGGTTGTCGCTTCGTGTCTAAATACACCTTTTGAAAAATCTGGTTTTATTGTAGATTTATACAGAAATCAGTTGCAAGACTTTGAATATATAAATACTCTTTATTCACCTGAGGGGTTTGAGGAAGAGGATAAGGAAAACGGTGTCAAGATCTGCGTTTTCCAGAGGCGATAGTCATGTTTAAAACATTTCTAGAAGTTCAGAATATTCTTAGTAAGTATAAGAATATAAGGGTTGCAATGGAGTTTGCTGCGCCTTCTATCGCCGAATTTGTTGGTGTCGACCGTATTATCATTTCAAAAAGAGAAATCGATGAAAATAGCCAAAAGATTTATCTCGGTGTCTTTCATGAGTGGTATAAAGACGGTGTGGGTTCTCGTTATATGGGGAATGAGACTCCGAGAAAGATTTTTGTGGACGACGTCTTTAAAATCTATCAAACAACAGTTGCTATTAAGAAACCAATGATATTTAAGGAAGCTGACTTTGCTCAGATCCAAGTTCCTGTATTGAAGGATCTTTATAGGGATTCTGATATTAAATCGACTGCTACTGTTGGTCTCTATGTTCACAATGAACTTTGGGGAACCATCACTATTCACAATGTAGACGAAGAAAAAGATTATATTGCCGACGAAAGTATTGATCGTCTTCAGATGGTGGCCAATGAGTTTGGTTCTTATCTGTGCATGTATGATCATAGCGTACTTGAATCTCAAAAAAGAGTAGATGACCATTCAGTGAGAATGACTGATCTTGGTAAAATGGCCGCAGGTATTGCTCATGAGATTAACAATCCTATTTTCATTATTGGGGGATTTGCAACTCGTATTGAGCAATTAGTCGATGAGAAAGAAGTTCTCAATAAAGAAGACGAGACTCGTATTTGTCTTGATATGATTCAGAAAAACTGTAAGAAGGTGACAAATATCGTTGAGGGTCTAAGGCTGATGTCGAGAAATTCTGAAAAGGATGAGTTCGAAGTTTTTGATCTCAATGAAGTTATTAAGAGAACAGTTGATATTAGTAAAGACCGCTTCCAGATGGAATCAATTGATCTGTGTACGGATCTCAGTGATGGAGAGTTACTTATTGAGTGCAAACCTGGGCAGCTTTCTCAGGTTGTAACTAATCTGTTGAATAATTCTTATGACTCAATGACTGCTCAAAAAATTAAAGGGCAGGTTAAAATTAAAACTCAAAATGTGGACGGTGATGCGGTTCTCTCAATTACCGACGCAGGTCCTAGACTGAGTGACGAAGTTGTTAAAAATATCATGGAGCCATTTTTTACAACTAAAGCTCCTGGTAAGGGAACTGGCTTAGGTCTTAGTATATGTAAGGAAATTATCAAACGTTTCAATGGAAATATTTCCGTTGATCAGAATTGCCCAAATGTGAAGTTTGATATACGCTTACCCTTAATTTCATTTGAAGAAGAATCTGAAGACTTTTGAAGGAGAAGTATGAAAGAGCTAATTTTAGGGATGATTGATGTTGGTTGTATTCAGTTTTCTCCTAAAGAGCCCTTCACATATGCTTCTGGTTTAAAAGGCCCAATTTATTGTGATAATCGACTTATTCCAAGTCATCCTAAGTTACGAGAATTGGTTGCTCAAGAATTCTCTCGTATAATTGATTCCAACAAACTTGATTATGATTTTGTCACTGGAGTGGCAACTGCGGGGATTACACATGCTACTATGTTGGCCCATGTTAGAGGTGAGCCAATGGCCTATGTTCGAAGTAAGCCAAAAGGTCACGGACAGGGGAGAATGGTAGAAGGTGATGTAAGTCAGGGACAAAGGCTTCTGCTTGTGGAAGACTTGATCAATCAGGGTTCGAGTATTGGAAAAGTGATTGAAGGAGTGAGGGCCCAGGGAATGGTTGTTGATAATGCTCTTTGTATTGTTGACTATCAAATGGAAAAAGCCCGTAACTATCTTGAATCATTGAACGTTGCTCATTTTTCACTCATTAATTTTCGCGAATTGGTCGATATGGCCTTAACAGAGAAAATTATTGATGAAGAAGAATTCGAACTCCTACTTAAGTGGCATGAAAGACCAGAATCTTGGTCCTAATCAAGTTAGTTTTAGACGCGGCTCGTGTCGACATTCTAATTGTTTACATGTAGTTAGAAGTTACCACATAGTGTAGTTTCGCGAATTTATACAATTTCAATCAATAGATTGTTTATATATTAATGGAGGTTTTATGTCTGACAACGCTAAATTAGAGTTTAAAGGCGAAGTGTATGAGTTACCTGTAATTACAGGAACTGAAAATGAGAAGGCAATTGATATTACAAAACTCCGTGCTCAAAGTGGTTTAATCACGATTGACAATGGTTTTATGAACACTGGTTCATGCCAGTCAAAGGTTACTTTCCTTAATGGTGAGAAAGGAATCCTAAGATATAGAGGATATCCAATTGAACAACTAGCAGAGAAATCTGACTTTGTTGAAACATCATACCTACTATACAATGGTGAGCTACCAACAAAAGCACAGAGAGAAGCTTTCTATGCTGATATTACAAAGCATGCGAAGTTACCAGAAGGTGTAAAGAATATTCTTAACCAATTTCCTGCAGACGCTCACCCAATGGGTGTTGTTTCGGCAACTGTTTCGGCCCTAAGTGGATTCTACCCAGAGTTCCTAGGTCCAGAAGCGACTGATGAAGTTAAGGAAAGAGCTATTGCTCAACTTATGGCCCAAGTAAAAATTATCATGGCCAACTTCTATAGAAAGACTGTTGGAAAAGATCCAATTGAGTCAAATCCTGCTCTAGGATACTCAAAAGATTTCTTAAATATGATGTTTGATGGAGAAGTTGATGATGATGTCGCTAAGGCACTTGATACTCTTCTTATTCTTCACGCTGATCACGAGCAAAACTGTTCAGCTTCAACTGTAAGAGTTGTTGGTTCTTCTCACGCAAATATCTTTGCTTCAATCTCTGCTGGTATTGACGCTCTTTGGGGACAACTACACGGTGGAGCTAACCAAGCTGTACTTGAGATGCTTGAGGAAATTAAGGCTGACGGTGGTGATTACGAGAAATTCATTGCTAAGGCAAAAGATAAGAATGACCCATTTAGACTTATGGGATTTGGACACAGAGTTTATAAGAACTTTGATCCAAGAGCTAAGATCATTAAAGTGGCCTGTGACACAATTCTTGAAAAACTTAATGTTCAAGATCCACTTCTTGATATTGCTAAAGGACTTGAAGAAGTTGCTCTTAAAGATGAGTACTTCGTACAGAGAAACCTTTATCCAAATGTTGATTTCTACTCAGGGATTATCTACAAGGCCCTAGGGATTCCAACAAATATGTTTACAGCAATGTTCGTCCTTGGACGTCTTCCTGGTTGGCTTTCTCAGTGGAAAGAGCTTAGAGAAGATGGTACTGCAAAAATTGCAAGACCACGTCAGGTATACACTGGTGAGACAGAAAGAAATTATAAAGATATTTCAGAGAGATAATCTTAATAATCAAAAGGCCCTCTAAATAGAGGGCTTTTTTGAATCTCTAAAACCGTTTCCTCTTGTGAGGCCTTCTATGTTACCTCTATCAAAAATCCAACCTTGTCTTTTAGAAGATCTAAGTGAAACTGAAATTGTAAAATGCCTAAAAGATTTAAGTGATGGCTTTACGAAGTCTCGTCATAAAATTGATGATCTCTATGCTTCACGAAAGCATATTAGTAGTTATGCGAGTTTTTATTTACCTACGAATATGTACAAGATGGAGTTTCTACTTTCTCAGCTTCCTGAGAAGCTCTTAGAGCAATTGAGAGGATCAACAATAATTGAGGTCGGAACTGGTCCAGGAACCTATATTTTCGCCCTTATTGAGGCCCTTAAATGCCAAATGTGCTCATTTGTTGGTGTTGATCATTCTCCCCTTATGTTGGAGCAAGCAAAGAAGTTACATGATAGTCTATATCCTTGTTCTGACATTACATGGCGAGCGGATATTCCTAAAGTTGATGGCGAGAAGACCCTTGTTTTTGGAAACTCTCTCAATGAAATGGGGCACTATAGTGCTCTTAAGTTAGTTAAGAGTAATAAGGCAAAAATAGTCATTTGTATTGAGCCAGGAACTAAGGATTCTTTTGAAAATATGGGGCAGTTTAGAGAGGGGATGATTAAAGATGGTTATCAAATTCTCTACCCGTGCACTTCTAATGGTCCTTGTCCAATTATTAAAGATAAGAAAGATGATTGGTGTCATCAGGTTGTAAGAACCAAGCTCGATGATTCTATCGAACGCTTAAGTCAGATGATCAAACTCGATCGTAAGACGATGCCAGCGATTTTTCATGTCTACATCCGCAACGAGTTTGCAGCTTTAAATGATTCAAGCGGGAAGTATCGAATCGTGAGAACGGTAAAAAATATCAAGCATGCTTTCTTGTGGGATATTTGTCTGACAGAAGGTGATGACAATAAGATTGTTAGAATTGAGGTGATGAAGAAAGATTTTAAAAAGAAAGAAGTTAAACTTCTTGAGGCCATGAGTACAGGTCATTTAATTGATTTTGAAATCACTAAGAAGCTATCTGCAGACAAATGGAGAGTGAAGCTTTCACATTCAATTTTAGATGAACTTTAACAAATCAAAATAAAAGATATTTTTCTTTGTTAAAAAATCTTTGAGATTGAATTTTTCTTCGACAAAACATAGTCAAAACTCTTTTAAAAAATTTAGTTTTGCTTATACTTTCTCTTATGACAAAGAGAATATTATACGTAGAAGATGAAAGAGAGTTTGTAGAATTAGTGGCCCAAGAGTTCAATACAAAGAACTACACATATATTCATTCGGCCAAGTTATCTGAAGCTGCGGCTAAAGCGAGGAATCAGAAGTTTGATGTCATTGTAACTGATATAAAGTTGGAGTCGGGAACTGGTGATCAATTGATTAAAACGATTAAATCGAATCCACAGCATATGAATTACAAGACTCCAGTGATTGTCTCTAGTGCATACTTGACTTCAGATATTATAAAGAGCCTGCATGATAAGATAAATAAAGTTTTAGTGAAGCCTCACTATGCTTCAGATATTGTGACTGCAATTGATAGTTTATAAAAATTAGGAAGAAATTTAGGAATAAAAAAGGCCACGAAAGTGGCCTTTAAATATTGAAATAGAAAAGTTTCTATAATTACTTTTTCTTTCCAAGTGAAGCGTAGTGAGAACCAAACTTCTTCTTGAATTTTTCAATTCTACCTTCAGTATCAAGGATTTTTTGCTTACCTGTGTAGAATGGGTGAGAAGCACTTGAGATATCAAGTTTAATCATTGGGTACTCTTTCCCGTTATAAGTAGTTGTAAGATCAGTTTTCATTGTTGATCTTGTAAGAATTTCGAAATCAGAAGAAACGTCTTTGAAAACGATTTCTCTGTACTCTGGATGGATATCCTTTTTCATATGAACCTCTTTATTGTTGCATTGACTGTTACAATGCGGGATTTTTAAAATATAAGTCCAAGCAATTTCGCTGATTTGGTATCTTTTGTCAAGGGCCTTTAGTGGGCACTGCAACTACTACAACCATCCTTACGAGCAGGATCTATAAAGCTCCAGTGACTATAGTTTTTGTTGATAAAATCAATGGCCTCTTGAAGGTCCTCAAAGTCCTTTTGAAAGACTTCAGTATCTTGATCGTCAATAACTGTAGGGCAGTAGAGTTGGACGAATTCTCCGTCTTTTTCAGTACCTACAATTGAGATTAAGGCCTTGAAGAACTCACTATTGTAGTAAGAATAGTTCCAGTTTGTAAGATTTAGCGACATGACATCATTTTTAACAGTTAGCACTTGCCATGACAATGGAATTTTAGTAAGTTTTCATTCTAGAAATTTGCCTAAATTGGATTATTACTAATTATTAGAAATAAAAAGATATAAGTTATTAATATTTGGAGGATAAAATGGCTAAGGGACCTAGAGTTGTAATCACGTTAGAATGTACAGAAGCCAGAGGAATGGGGAAAACACCTTCTCGTTACACTACAACTAAGAACAAGAAGACTACACCAGAAAGAATTGAAATTAAAAAATACAATCCTTTCCTAAGAAAGCACACTGTTCATAAAGAAATCAAGTAATTCGATTTTTTATATAGCATTTAAAAAGCCTCCTTTTTGGGAGGCTTTTTTTATGCCCTTGCACCCCAAAAACTTACTGTTTCTAGTAGGTTACGCCGAAAATATCTCTCAAGATAGACGTTCAATTTTCCGATATATAATAGAGTAAGATGAGTGAAGTTCGTTAGGAGACTGTCTT
>NZ_AUNJ01000031.1 GCF_000447775.1 Bacteriovorax sp. DB6_IX | reverse complement strand
CCAATGTTTTTAGAGAACAATTAGATGAATATCATCAACTCGGCTTCAATGGACACCTGACAAAGCCATTTAAAAAGAATGATCTTATAGGATTCCTAAAAGAATACCTGTCTTAATATTTTTTTACTTACATAAATAAACGATTGTTTAAATATGTTATGTGCTCACGTGAAAACCTGGAACATGCCATGTTTGTTGTTAGAATGTAACATGTTTTATAGCTAGGTATAATTGCAGTTATGCCTAGCTATAATGTTTTGAAAACCTTCGTGGGGAAAAACTCTAAAATAAGAGTGAGTTCGACAAATCTTCTAAGCATCAGTAGAATAAGAGATTGGAAGATCGTCTAACCGAGGAAGGATATGTCTCAATTAAGATCAACTCTCCATCACGATAAGAAGGATCAGATTCTCGTTCAGGGACCTGAATATGATGAATACGACATGATAGTCGTCTCTCGCAACAGAATCGATTCTGGGCCAAATGAGCGCCTTGTAAATCTAAAAACAGTTGTCCATAAGACTCTTATGATCAAAGAGCTCTATCTGGAATGGGCGAGAGAATTAGTAGGGGATAAGCTTAAGAGAAAGAATGCTGGGCTGGGCTCTATTTTTTCGGCCCTAGTAAAAGAGCTATCAAAAGAGAAGCAGCGTAAGAAACGATTACTGCAAAAACTTAGGGACTGTTTTGATTTGGTGATTGAAGATACAGAGCTTATGATCTCTAATCGAAAGCATGGTCGCATCTCTCAATATGAGTACTATCAAAAAAGAGCAAATAAAGGCCGCCTGATATTTAAAAGACTCTACTATGAATACGCCTTTGATGATGAGGATTTACGAGAAGAATTTTCAAAAGACGAAATCAAGCAAGTTAAAACTTGGATTACTTCGAGTCAGGATAACTTTTCACAGGCCTTAGAGAGTTGGGTTAACAACTACAAGTCTACTAAGAAGCAAAAGATATGGGAGCAATAGATTATGTCTGTTCATATTGATTACTCTCAAAACTCACTGCCTTCTAAGAACTTGGCAAAACTTGATGATCTCTTTGCTGATTTTCTTATGCGCTCCCGTTCTTTAAATACGAGGGATGCCTACAAGCGAGACCTCAAGCACTTCTTTGGCTTTTTAAGAGCGCATGGAAACTTTCGAAGCTTGCGAGATATCTCCCAAAGACATATGGCCGCTTATCGTGATCATATGAGCGAGCATGAGCTGCTCTCTAATACTACTGTGGCCAGAAGACTTTCTAGCATTAAGCGCTTCTTTGACTTTCTTATGGAGCGAGAAATTTGTGTCAAAAATCCCGTTCAGGGAGTTTCAAGGCCTAAAATTCCACTCCAGGTCAAGACTAACGATCTCTCTAATGAACAAGTGCGAGAGATGATGGATAAGATCAAGCAGCACAATAAGAATGGAGAGTATAACTATAGTGGCGTCCTCCATTTTACAATCTTAACAATTATGTTCCACGTTCTTTTGAGAAAATCTGAGGTTTTAAACCTAAATTTTGGAGACTACCAAAGCGATAACGTGGGAAGCTATCTTCATGTGAGCTCCAAAGGTGGCAAGAAAGAGAAAGTCTATATTTCAGCACATGTAAATAAAGTCATCGAAAGATATCTTTCAATATTTTCAAAGAGATTTGATTTTAGCGAGCATGACCCATTATTTACAGCAGGTATTAAGCTCTCAACTGGTGGAAAAATTAAACGTCTCAATCGCAACACCATCGATATGATCTTTAAAAAGTACTCAACACTTGCAGGAATTGAGCACAAAATTTCACCGCACTCATCAAGGGCCACGGGAATAGGGAATATGTATGAACATGGGGCTTCTCTAGAGGATCAGGCCACCTATGCTAGGCATTCTGATCCGAGGATGACATTTCAATACAACAAGAGACGCAAGGAAAAACTTGGTCATATCTCAAGTATTGTTACCTACGAGGCCGAGCTCGATCACTGAGTCAGTGACTTGAGCTCGTAGATTTCTTCGATTTCTTTCTTTATCTCATTTGTGAGGTGAGGTTTATTTATACTTTCATAGTAATTCGTTAACTCCGAAAAGTTTGAGATCATATTCTTCACACACTTATCGGCAATGAGCTTATGTACGGCAAACTTCATCGTTTGATTTACTTTGTATATAAACTCATTCTTCTCAAGTGGCTTTTGCATTACCGCATAAGCACCTTCATTAACGAGATCTAAGAAGACTTTTGTATCATTTAGTGCCGTGACAAACATAAAGGGGATATCCCCGATTTTCTTTTTAAATTCTCTTAGAAATTCAACCCCATCCATGCCTGGCATTTGAATATCTGAGATGACCATTTTTGGTTTGACGACTGCTTGTGAGATAGCATCTAGCGCCTTATAGGGATTATCAAAGCACTTGTAATTAAGATTCGTTGTATCGAGATATTTAGACATGAGAGTCAAGATAACATGGTCATCATCAACTACGATAAGATCAATTGGGCGATCTGCCTTCTTTGTGGCCATGGGAGTTTCTGATTGAATATCTTTTACGCTGTTATAGTAAGTAAACTCAATATGGGCCGCTTTATTTTTAAGGATTAACTGACAGTGATCCACAAACTTAAAGAGATAAGTAATGACGGCCTCGTCAAATTCATATTGGCCAGTGAAACAACTCTCGATCTTATGGCAGTGACTCTCCAAATCAGGCTTTTCCATGAATCCTGCCGAACCTTTAACAGAATGAACAATTCTTAAGAAATGCTTCCAATTTTCGTCAATATTCTCACCATTAGAGATGCTCATAAGACAATCTTCAGCTTCTTCTAGCAGTTGTGATGTTTCGATTAAAAACTCGTCAAATAAATCCATTGCTTATACCTCATATCTTAATAATTAAGATTTCCTAACCATTATCGGATAGTTTACAGAAGCTTTAGAATAAGATTTCTTAACTGAAACAACTAAGCTTATTGAAATCATTGCTTTTTCAATCAGTTAACAATACTTGTTCATGATTTGTATCATTGTTGTCTAACTATTTTCCCTCATTGTAATCCTTTCAAAATGACTTTTGTTGACTCAAAAATCTGTCATAATGCCAATATGATGAGAACAAATACAGGACATAGAGTGAGATTAATAAAAGCGGCTATTTCAGGTCTTTTTTGTGCATATCTATTTCTAGGCATAACTGTATATGCCTATGGAGAGTCAAATCTAGCTGTAGGATACACGGGTGAAATTGACGAGATTTCTGAGCAAATTGAACCTCAGATTTCACACGCAGAAATTCAGGCCAATATTCTCTCAGATTTGTATTTCTGTATCAAGGCCTCAGAACATAAGAAATACAATGCCTTTCTAAGCGATCAAGATACAGTAAATAAGGACTCAAATCAGGCCATTTTAGATGGGCTATTTGCTGGACTAGATTGTAAGGGTGTCATCGGAGAAATTTATCAATATGAGATATCTCTGGAGCTGGTTCAAGAAACAGTAAAAAAGGCCATTAAGGATGTTGCCATTGAAAAGTATATTCAATGCAAGAAAGAGAATTATGTTTCAGAAAAAAGCCAGTGCACACCAGAGCTAACAAAGGCCGTCTCATATGGAGCAACAAAAGATGAGATAAAAGAAGCGGCAGGAGATCTGGCGACGCTACTAAATCTCTAGGAAAAAACTCACCAGTTGAGAATGTCTTAAAAGAGACCCATAATAAAGATGTGGATAATCATCCAGCAATAGAGAAAATCACTAAGTATTTAAATTGATATATGGCCTTACCCCATATAACCATTATTATATGGGGTAAAACAATTTCCCCTTTTGTCTTAATTGGAGAATGTTTCTGATTATATTGATTAAATTTTAGGCTCCAATACTGGAGCCTTTTTTGGAAGTTTGTCCAGTCATTAATTAGTCAGGTCCTGAGCCACCATTAGTGCATTACCATCTAGATCGTAGAAAGTTAAAATTTTAACCATCTCAGGTATAGTAATAACTTCTCCATCAAATTTTACGTGATGCTCTTGAAGGTGCTGATAAAAGCTTTCAATATCTAAAACTCCCCAGGTTAAAATGGCACCACCACCGACCGTTATTTTATCTTTTACTGAAAGCCCAATATTTACTTTGTTCACAGAAGTACTAAGCTCAGCCCAACCTTGATCATTAATCACGTAGAGTGTCTCAAAGCCTAAAACTTTATTATACCAATCTATGGCCTTGTTTAAATCTTTAACGCTTAAGGCACAAGTTAATGCCCCATCATAACTCTTTTTTGCTAGCTCCATAAAATCTCCTTGCATTTCTAAACTAATTAAATATATACTAAGTATACTTTTAGTCAATACGATATTATGAATGAATATAAAATATTTCAATACAAGTGGGATATAAGGCTTTTAGCAAAGCTTTACCAAGACAATGGCAGTAAAGTCATTACGATGCAAAGCTATTTGGGAATCTCTAGAGGAATTTTAAAAAGTTCTCTTAAAAGACTATTGGACATTGGGCTTGTCATAGAAAATCCAGGTTATGGCCACCCAATGCGTGCTGAGTATATCTTAACTTCTAAAGGGGAAACTCTGGCTCCCTTTTGCGTGTCTCTCTTAGAAGAAGGAAAAAAAAGAGAGTTAACAGAGATATTTGAAAATAAATGGTCATGTCCTATTATTATTGCGACAGGAGAACAAAAGCGAAGGTTTAACGAATTAAAAAACACCTTAGCCCCAGTGACTTCAAGAGCGCTCTCAACAAATCTTAAATTTCTTCACGAAGTTAAATGTATAAAAAGAGAGATTTTTTACTCCCATCCTCCTTTGTTTATCTATTCGCTTGAAAAAAACTCTCGCGGTATTTTTAGAATTTATAAGGAACATGAGACCTGCTTAATTTCAATGAAACTTGTCTAGTTGTCTGCACAAGCTTCTTAGTTCTTTCTACCTTCGATTACATCTGATGCTTCTAAGAGGTAGTCAATATATGAGCGATCCTTCAATTGTTCTTGTTCTATCTGAAACTTCTCCATCAGAACCCTGAGTTTCTCCACCTCGCCTTCTCGTTTTTCTTCGCCTTTGTAAACGGCTTCAAATTCAATAAAGCTTCCAAGCCCCTTGACTTTATCAATGTGAATACGAATATTGTCTAAGAGATAAACTTCCCTCACTTTATCCACAATACTTAGAAGGCCCAGTGTCTTATTCAAAATCTCTTTCAATTCTTCAGGTTCGTCTACAGGCAACAGAGCATAAGAACTTTTCATTGGCCCTTTGCTATACTCTTTGTAATAAGGAATGAGTTGTGCACTTTCACCATTTATCTCACGAAGCTTTATTCGCCCATGTTTTGTGTTGTAATATGTATCAATTTGGTGGAGAGTCCCTACGTATTCGGTGTCCAACTCCTGGGCTATTTTCAAGGCCTTTTGATGATCATTGTAGCTTGCTTTAATTTCAACGTTTGGCACAGTGTTCCCTTCTAAATCTTAACCATTAGTAAACAAATTGAGCCTTATCTTAACATCTTTAATCTATTTAAAAATGTGTTTTTCGAATATCTTGCAATTGCTCATCTGATTGGGCCAAAACAGCAAGGAGATTTATGAAATTTTTTAAGTTTGTACTAGTATTTGTCGGGTTAAACATTATTTGCAGTTCTGTTGCAGCAAGAAATCTTAGTGATATTTTGAGATCACGCGGAATAAATATTGTCGAAGATAAAGAGCGAAGCATAAGTAAGCTTGAAGATCTTCTTACAAATGGCTTTCTTGAATGCACCCAGGAAGGGTGTTTTGACTGGGGTGATCCTGATAATGATGATGTTACCCCACCTTTTAATGATCCTGATCCAGTAGATGATGACGAGGATGATGAAGAAGACGAGAGAAATCAGGATATCTTTTTTGAAGGAGTTACCTTAAGTTGTAATATAAACCTTGAAAATTGTGAGTGGGAAATCCCTAGCTTTACCAACTAGCTTGAGCGCGCATTAATTTGCGCGCCCTTATCTTTTATAACTGCTACCTTTAAGTGGGGGTGGCCTTATCCCACCTCCGCGCTATCACTTCATCTACGACAGATAATTTTCAACAGTTCAGAAAAGAAAGTCCTAACGTAGTGTTTACAAAGAGATAACCCCTTTCCATAACCCCATTTGTGTATAGCAGTTTATAGTTTTATTAATCCCAACGAGAGAAGATGACGACAGCGCGATGTGGTTCCGCCATTTGAGAGGCCATGACCTGGTAGATCCCCTCAGTTCCTTTGTAAATACACATAAGTTCTGATCCACTTGTGATTTCTGTTAGCCTAACGGGGCTAAAATAAACATCAGTTGTATCACAACCATCTGCGGCCATGGCGGCCTTGATGAAATGTGTACATGAATCATTCCACTTTGAATCGTAGTCGATCCATTCTTTTGTATATGTCATATCTTCGCACTCATTTGAGGCGAAAATTGGTGTGAGCGATAAGAGACAAATTAACGCAATTAGCTTTTCATAATAATTCCTAAGGTAATTCTTTATGTATTTAAATCTGTATATGGGTCTTTTATAGACAATTTTTACTGGAATATCAGCCAGCGTACTTATTTGCTGAAATATATTCATACTGGCCAAGCGAGATATTAAGCAGATAGAATTCTTTTATGACAAAACTATTTAGAATATTAGCAGTAATCGCCCTCGTAACATCCTGTGCATCAAAGCCGACTTTAGATAAAGATAAGCAAGTTGTTTATCAATACCTGTATAAATCACTCCCCCAACTTCGAGCTTGTTGGCTTCCATATTTGAAAAAACGTGTCGTGAAGCCAGCGGATTCAATAGCTTTAGAGTTTGATATCAATTCTCGTGGACGTGTTGAAGGACTCAAGGGAAAACTCTCCAGTGCCTATCTTCCTCTAAGAATTAAGAAATGTATTTTACATAAGGTTGTAAGAATTCAATTTCCTAAAAGAAATGAAGTCATGAGTATTAGAACTCAACTTGCTTTTCGCTAATTTTCCTTTGAAGTTAGACCTTTTACTCGATCAGAAATAAAAAAAGCTGCACAGGAATATGCGCAGCTTTGTGTATTATAAGTAAAATATT
>NZ_AUNJ01000030.1 GCF_000447775.1 Bacteriovorax sp. DB6_IX | reverse complement strand
TATAATCTCATCAAAATCATCGCCAGCGAAGACACTGATTGAGACAATAAAGAGCAATAAAAACTTCATAGATATTTCTCCATAATTCACTTGAGCTTAACCTTAATCATTATAAGGGGTTCTCTATTTGAGACACCTTTTTTACATGATTTAGATGCTAAGTTGAATGATTTCAGTAAGATATATTTCTAGGTATTTATCGGACGAATTTGTGAATTGCCTAAAAAAAAAGGCTCCTTAAACAAGGAGCCTTTTGGGTTTTATGTAAGAATCGCTTATTGTACTGAAACTTGAAAGTCATCAGCAGGAATCTCAGCGATGTCACATACTACTTTATGAGCATCTCTAATACCTTTTTTCTCGAATGCTTTATCTGCCATATCAAGCATCATATCAACATTGTCACAAAGTGCTGGCTCAGCCTTGAAGTCTTCAGCTCTTTTGATAAGAACTTTATAGGCCTTCGCAAGCTTCTTCATATTCTGGCACTGTCCTAAAATAGACTCTGCTTGGTTTAGCTGACCTTCCATTTGATTAATCTCTGCATGAAGATTTGCATTTTGCTCTTCAAGTCTTTCGATCTTACCTCTTAACTGAACAACAGTTGGTTTTGCAGTTCTAGCGGCAGTTAATTGTCCTTGAAGGCTAGTAACTTCGGCTTGTGCTTTGGCAATCTTAGCTGGTAGAGATGCTTTTTCCTGTGGAAAGCTAGCAATTGCGGCCTTAGCACTTCTAATCTTTGACTCACCATTGGCCATTTTTCTTTCAGCATCTTTAATACGCCCACGGTATTTCTTTCTACAAAATGTCCCAAGTAGTCCACCTTTACACTTACTCTTCTTCATTTCGTTGTGGGCCTTATCTTTCTTCCCTTGAGCAATATCAGATTGCCCCTGAGCAATTTTTCTTTTTTCAGCTCCAATTAGCTTATCCATCTGAGTAGATAGAACATGAAGTCTGCTCTCAAGAGACTCCGCTCTATTTCTTGCATTTTTTGCACTACTCGCAATTGATTGGATTTCGTTTTCTTTCTCTCTCTTTTGGAATCTTAGGTCTTGAATTTTTCCAACAAGATCTTGGTCCTTTAGCGCTTGGATTTCTGTTATAAGATCATCAACTATGATTTTATGAGGTGTACAAATTTTGTAATCTTTCTCATCAAAATTAGCTCCAGCTCCAACAGTAGCGATTGAACATAAAAGTGCAGCAACAATAGTCTTTTTCATAGTCATACCCTCTCCCTTATAACTATTAGGTTTCTTCAATAAACGTGACCGTCTTGGCCTTGTCTTGATTAAAACTGTATAAAGCAAAGGGTGTGCCAAAAATGTAAGCACATAAAAAGGCGTTTAGGGTCAAAACGACTCCAAACTCGAGGGGATTCTTGTCATATTTTAGGATAAAATTACACCGGGCTTACTTTGACACCGGGAACTTTTTACATCCGTTAACCTCTAGGGTCTTCATGTTCCATCTAACAAGTATTTCTTTGCCGGATTTAGCCGATGAAGAAAGACACTTATAAAACTTTTTCTTTGAATGATAGAGCGCTGCTTTCTCTTTAAATGAGACAGTATAGGATGTCTTATTTCGCTTCTTAAGAGTTCTCACTCTCAATCTGCCAGACATATTCTGGGCCATAACACCAGAAAAAGAAAAGCAAAAGATAACCATTACTTTTACTACATTTCTTCCCATTGCATCCACTCCTGACCCCAAGGGTCCATTCCTGTTTTATAGCGTTCCATAGTATCTGCCGCCATTCTCATCTTCATCTCTTCAGTTAAACGAGTATCGAGATCTGGCCAGTAAGGCTCTGAACTGGTTACTGCATATGATGTTTTCCCAAAGACTGCAGTATTGGTTGGTGTTGGGTATGCCACTCTCTGACTATCGTCAAAATCAACTTCCATCAACGCTGACCACTCTTTAGGAGTTAAAGGCTTTTGCGAGACAGAAGGATCAATAATCATTTCTTGAACTTTACCTTTTTCATCTTCAACGTAAACCACAGGTGCCACATGGTAACCCCAGGTCTTAGTCATATCCTCACCAGGAATTTGAAGAGTACCACGTAACCATGCCTTATCAACATGAATCCCTTCTTCTTCAAACATTCTGGCCATGAGGTGTGCTCGGGCGTAACAACCATCGAAAGTATAATCCCAGGCAATATCATTTCTTGCTCTCGCCTTATCAAAAATCTCCTGTGCCTTTTTCATCGAAATTGTTTTACGTGAGCTTCTTCCTATTTCTTTTAGTTTCTGATAACTCTCAGGGGAATAATAAACACCATTTTGAACACAGGCATGTCCAGGTAGTGACTCGAGATTGATAAAGTTACTTTCAATCATGCCATTAGTGAGTTCAATCAACTGCACCATTTCAGCATTCTTAAGGTCATCATGTGCCTCAGAGATTGTCTTATCCATGAGATCACCCATCTTTGGGCTACACATATCAAACTCACTCATAAGCATATTGGCCGATGAGAAATTTGTAAGACCGGCGAATAACTCTGGGTTCTTATTATAACGGCCAGGAACAAGCATATTTGGTTTAAAGGTTAGGCCTTGAAATAGCTCGCCATTTCTCTCTAAAAGCGCCTGACCATTGGCTCCGTATATCCCCTTTATTCGACTTCCTGTTTTAGAAATACCAGATTGATTAAAAGAGAAAGACTCGAAATATGAGCTTTGACCATAACGATCTTTTAAAAGAAGGACCTTATTTCCCTTATCATCTTTTCCACAATCTAATAGGGAGCAGTTAACACTCTTTAAATCGCGACGACATGTTAAGGATTCTCCGCTTTCTAATTCAACTTTAAGACGAGACGAATTCATCTGAGCATCAAAGTGTTTTCTTCTTTGCTCATACTCCTTTTTTACGGATTCAACAAAATCAAAAATTTCTTTATCAGTTTCAGTAACTTTATTTTCTTCCTCTTCATAGGCAAAGAGTCTGCGATGAATATCAGAAAGACCATGAGCGAAGTTGGCCATATCGCCTTTGTAATAATATCCAACACTAGGCATCGGCGCCATGAGGTCTGCTCGTGTGACATTCTTTACATAAACAGTTTCTCCACCATTGTCATAGATCTCGTAAACTTCTTTAGGCTCATACTTTCCATCTTTTGATCTTTTAAAAGCGACGTATTCCCATCCCGTCTCCTTTACGAAGAACTCGTCTCCATTACTCCCCTTACAAAGGAAGGTGTTTTCTGCACCATTTGAGATACAACCAGACAACGGTGCTTCGCCATCGAGATTGATATCGTAGGAGTAAACAAAGGTTTGAATTAAAAAAAGTAATAAAAGTTTCGCTCTTCTCATAAGTGACTCATCGTCATTTTCTTCTAAATACTTGAGTTTATTAATCACTTTTTGCAGCACCCAAGAATAGTGTAAGAATCAAAGATCATCTTGCACAAATACCTGAAATTTAACAATTTCTAGACTTGCCAAAGGGTCCCTTTCAAGATGAAATAATGACTTAATCCTAATCTGCCAAACGAGGAGGAAGCTATGACTAGACGAGTGGCAATTACGGGAATGGGTACGATCTGTGCTCTTGGGCAAAACTTAAATGATGTATGGAATGGACTTGTTGAAGGAAGATCAGGAATTTCAACAGTCGAAAACTACGATATCGATCAACTTGCAGTGAAAATCGCAGGAGAAGTTAAAAACTTTGAACTCTCAGAAGATCTTCTCGAAGCAAAAGATCAAAAGAAGTATGATCGCTTCATTCACTTTGGACTTCACGCAACTGATGAGGCCCTAAAAAACTCAGGACTAAATCTTAAAGATTACGATCCATATAAGGTTGGTGCAATCCTAGGTGTTGGTATGGGTGGATTCCCTATCACAGAAGAAACTGGAAAAATGTTTCACGAAAGAGGACCAAGAAGAATTTCACCATTCTTTATCCCGGCCATCATTCCAAATATGGCCACAGGGCTTTTAAGTATTAAGTATGGATTTATGGGTGTGAACTACACTGTTGCTTCGGCTTGTGCTTCTTCATGTCACGCCATATCGACAGCCGTTGAAGAGATTAGATCAGGACGTCACGACGTCATGATTACAGGTGGAACAGAAGCTGTTGTTTGTAACCTGGCAATGGGAGGTTTCATCAATATGAAAGCCTTCTCTAAGAGAGTCGATGAACCAGAAAAAGCATCTCGTCCATTTGATACAGACAGAGATGGATTTGTTATGGGTGAAGGTGCTGGTGTTCTTATTCTTGAGGACCTTGAAAGTGCTAAGAAAAGAGGTGCAACAATTTACGCTGAGATCGTAGGTCATGGTGCTTCTTCAGATGCCCACCATATCACAGCTCCACACCCAGAAGGTGCTGGTGCTTTTGGTTGCATGAAAAAAGCTATCGAAGATGCTGGAATCAAACCAGAAGATATTGGTTACGTTAATGCACACGGGACTTCAACTCCACTTGGAGATAAGGCCGAGACAAAGGCCATTAAAATGGTACTTGGTGAAGACCACGCAAAAACAATTAACGTTAGCTCAACAAAATCAATGGTTGGTCACCTTCTTGGTGCCGCAGGTGGAGTTGAAACAGTATTCACGGCAATGACTCTTCATACGGGAGTTATTCCACCAACGATAAACCTTGATAATCAAGATCCAGAGTGTGATCTTAACTACACGGCCAACGTGGCCCAAAAGAAACAAGTTGATTATGCACTTAACAACTCTTTTGGATTTGGATCAACTAACTCATCTCTTGTCTTAAAGAGATACACAGAATAAGGAAGGCTATGTTTCACGAAAACTCGAAATCATTAGAGTCCATGGATGCAGAGATTTTTGCTCTGACAAATAAGGAACTAGAAAGACAAGAACTTGGTCTTGAACTCATTGCTTCTGAAAACTACGCCTCTAAGGCCGTTATGCAAGCGCAAGGATCAATTCTAACTAATAAGTACGCTGAAGGGCTACCAAAGAAACGTTACTATGGTGGTTGTGAAGTTGTAGATGATATCGAGCAAATCGCAATTGATAGGGCCAAGGAACTTTTCAACTGTAAGTTTGCAAATGTTCAACCCCACTCTGGTTCACAAGCTAATATGGGTGCTTACTTTGCTATCATTCAACCTGGTGACAAAGTTATGGGAATGGATCTCGCTCAAGGCGGGCACTTAACTCACGGTTCTCCAGTTAACTTCTCTGGAAAGTTATTTGATATTGTTTCATATGGACTTGATATCGAGACAGAAGTTATCGATTATGAGAAAGTTAGAGAAGTGGCCCTTGCACAGAAGCCTAAACTAATTGTGGCCGGAGCGAGTGCTTATCCAAGATCAATAGATTTTAAGAAGTTTAGAGAGATTGCTGATGAAGTCGGTGCTTACCTACTTGTGGATATGGCACATATTGCAGGACTCGTCGCTGCCGGTGTTCATGAAAGCCCTCTAGAACATGCCCATATCGTAACAACGACAACTCACAAAACACTAAGAGGACCAAGGGGTGGCCTCATTCTTACAAATGACGAAGAGCTTGCGAAGAAAATTAATTTTAATATCTTCCCAGGTATCCAAGGTGGACCGCTAGAGCACGTAATTGCTGCTAAAGCAGTTGCATTCAAGGAGGCCCTTACTCCTGAATATGTTGATTACCAAAAGCAAGTTATCGCAAATGCTCAAACTCTTGCAGAGTCACTAATCGGACTTGGAATGGAAATCGTTTCTGGTGGAACTGATAACCATCTTATCCTTATGAAAACTGACCCTGCTAATCTAACAGGAAAAGAAGCTGAAGCAGCTCTTGAGGCCGCGGGTATTACTTGTAACAAGAATATGATTCCTGGAGATTCTCGTTCTCCATTCGTCACTTCTGGTGTTAGACTTGGGACTCCGGCAATTACAACAAGAGGTTTAAAAGAAGAACAAATGAAGCTTCTTGCAAACTGGATTGTTCAGGCTCTCAAAGCTCACGACAAACCGGCTGATCTTCAAAATATCAAAAAGAATGTTGAAGAATTATGTAAGCAATTTCCAGTATATTAAAAGATGATATAAAAAGGCCCTCGAAGTAGGGCCTTTTTATTATTCGAAAATTTCTTGAATTTTGTTTAAAAGTCTTTCCATTGAATGAGGCTTCGTTAAAACAGCTGCAACCTTCCCCTCAAATTCATCGAGTAGGTCTTGTCCAATAAAAGCACTTGTGACGATAATTGGAGTCTCACAATTAAGTTCAGAGTTACACGACTTTAATTTCGAGACGATTGTGTCCCCTGTACCATCTTGTAAAAGAAAGTCCGTGATAATTAGATCAAACTTGATCTTAGATAAAGCCTCTTGAGCGCGACTAATTTTTTCTGTTCGCAAAACTTCAGCCCCAAGCTCAACTAGCTCATCTTCGATGATTTTTGCTAAATCAACCTCATCTTCAATATATAGAATCTTTCTGTTTTGTAATAAATCGCTCATTAGCTCTACTCCCTAAACTAGGCATATTTAATAACCTAGTATCACATCATCTGACCTACCATGGCAACAAAGCATACCAGTAGGATTAGCTGAATCGCTATACTCACGAATGTCTCCTAAATTTGTGTGTTACTTAAACGTTAATGCCCCTACATATGGCGGTCAAGAAAATTCACATTCCAATTGTCAGAGTGCTCCTATTTTTTAGTATTTAGATAGAAAGAGGTTATTTTATGTTCTGTCCTTCTTGCAACGCACAAGATACAAAGGTTATCGACTCACGACACTTGTCTGACGGTCTTGCCGTGCGTCGAAGAAGAGAATGCCAAGTATGCCTAAAGAGATTCACGACCTATGAAAAATTACAATTACAGCTGCCGGCCATTGTAAAAAATGATAAAAGGCGTGAACCATTTAACCGAGAAAAGATCAGTAAGGGTATTAACAAGGCTTGCCAAAAAAGGCCTGTGACGACTCAAGAGATCAACCGATTGATTGATGAGGTTGAAAGAACCCTCGCTGAAAATCACCCAGGTGAAGTTTCGGCTAAGATTGTCGGTGAAATTACGATGGAAAAGCTCTATCTCCAAGATCCAGTTGCCTATGTAAGATATGCTTCATTCTACTGGAACTTTAAAGATATTAACGGCTTTATCCACAGCTTACAAAAAAGTATTGATCAAATAAGTAAAGGAAGTCCAAGTGAACCAAGCCAACTTCAACAATAAGACTGTCGCAAGAGAATATGCTTTTAAATTCATTTATAAGCTATTTCTAAAAGACTTTAATCTTGAGAAAGATGAAATTCTAAATGACGAATTTAATCTAGATCAAGCTATTTTAGAGTTCGAAGATAGTTATATCAAAGAAGATGATGAGCACTTAGACAATAACCTAAACCCTTCAATCCAAAAGTTTGGAAAGGACCTTGTAAAAGGATATCTTTCTAAAGAAGCTCAAGTTGTTGACCTCATTTCAACATTCCTTCAAAAGAGAAGTTTTTCTTCGATTGGAAATATTGAAAAAGCAGTTCTTTGCCTTGGTGTCTACGAGTTACAATTCACTGAAACTCCAGGGAAAGTCGTTATTAACGAGTATATTAATCTTGTTAAGAAGTTTGGTCCTAAAGAGTCATTTGCCTTTATTAATGGAATCTTAGACAAAGTAAATAAAGAACTTAATTAATGAAGACTGAGCTCTACGATAAAATTCTATCCCATGTAAATACTGATTCCGTTGGAGTCATTTGGTTTAGTGAAAAGTCTCTTGCAAACGAGAGTGAGATTATTAATATCTTTGACTATCTCGTTGATGGCCAAATGAGAAACTTTGCTGAATTTGCGAAAGAAAATAATATCCAAATTGAGTCTGAAAACAACTTCTTCATTTCTAATAATTTTGATTCACCTTTTATTCTTTTAAACTTTTCTACTGAGAATGAGTTTAAAACGAAGGACTTTGAAGACTTTAAAATGATTCTTTCAAAGCTTGGTAGTCATAAGAATAAGAATCTCTCCGTTATTTATCCAGAGAGCTACAAACTTCCAAAATTTGTTAAAACTAGTAAATTCGAGATTAGAGAACTGGCCTATTAGTCAGCAGTATTTAACTGTCCACAGGCTGCGAGAACATCATCACCCTTTGTTTTTCTAATTAACGTTGGGATCTTATATTCTCCAAGAATACGTTTAAAGCCATCTGCCTTCTCATCAGAAGGGCGTTGATAATTTGAGCCAGGAAATGGATTGAATGGAATAATATTTATATAGGCTCGCTTCCCCTTTAAAAGCTCTCCTAGCTCTCTTGCGTGAGCTTCTGAATCATTTAAATCAGCAATAAGTAAATACTCATAAGTCACAAACTGCTTCTTACTCAATGGGAGATCATCGATATAATCAAGGACTTCACGAAGAGGATACTTTCTATTAATTGGAATAAGTTCGTTTCGAATTTCATCATCAACTGCATGAAGTGACAAGGCCAAATTCACACCAGGTATCTCATTCTTCCATCTTTGAAGACCTGGGATATAACCTGAAGTAGAAATCGTGATTTTTTGAATTCCTATACTCATTCCCTCTTGAGCAATGAAAATTTCACAGGCCTTTTTAACAGCATCAAAATTATGCAGAGGCTCCCCCTGTCCCATAAAGACAATATTGAGGATTCTTTCCTCATCAGGCCTATTGGTCCTTAACCACTGATTCGCTCCTAGAAATTGCCCGATGATCTCAGAGGCATCGAGATTTCTTTTTAGGCCTTGGGTTCCGGTAAAGCAAAAAGAGCACTTCATTGCACAGCCAACTTGAGATGAAAGACAAATGGAATATTTATTGTGAAAGGGAATTAAAACAGACTCAACTCTTCTGCCATCTGATAACTCGAAGAGAAACTTCACTGTTCGATCCTCGGCTTCATGAACAGTATGAATTTTTGGAAGCTCAAAATTATAATTATCAGCGATATACGAAATTGTGTCCTTAGAAACATTATTCACACAAGGAGAGATATTCTTTTTCTTGTAGTGCCAGTTAAAAAGTAAACTTGCGGCCGTAGTTTTTAGACCGTTCTTTTTAAGCTGCCCCTCAAGGTCGCTAAAACTTAAATTATAGAAAGATTCCATGGCGGGCATACTAACCTTTCCTCCATATGAAATCAATTCATACATTAGGCTAAACTTAAGGACTTCTCGTTAGCTATAAGCACACTTAATCTTACAATTCAGAAGCGGAAGCTAACACAATCCAAACATTCACCAACCTCAATATTTTCAATAGCTTAACCATGAACACTTGTTGAAATTTTTTCAAAAGCCATAGCTAAATGCTCAATTATTAGTTATAAGTGGCACAGATATTTTTTTACACATGCATGAATTAAGGAGCTCTTGTGAATTTCAAAAAGATCGGTACGTCTGCACTCGCTACATTTATTGCTATGGGAGCTAATGCTTCTACAGAGCCAATGGAAAAGTTCTTTGTAGATTACGCTAATTATGAAGAGTATATCTACTCTGATTCTAAGAAAACAGAAGTTGGAGACCAAGTAGAGCTAGAAATTGCTCTCAAGTACAACTTCTCAAAAGACACTTTTGCAAAGTTTAGATTCGAAACATCTCCAGAAGATAACCGTTTCGACAACAAGACTTCTAAGTTTGAAACTAGAATTGGTCACACTTATAAGGCCTTCACATTCCAAGTTGATGGAGAACTTCAAACAGATGAATCTGATAACGGTGGGACTTCTATGGGTCTAGATCTAGACTCTGAATCAACTTTTATTTCATACAAAATTAATAACAACTTCAACCTTACTTTTTACCCATTCAACTTTGATGGTGAAGTTGGTGAAGAATTTAATACTTGGGACGTAACAAGAATTTACTTTATTGATGGTCAACCAAGTGATTTCTCGTCTGGAACTCAGCCAACTGATGTTAAGATCGCAGAAAAGACTATCCCAGGTTTCGTTCTGACATACTCTAAAGACCTTTTCAAAGCATACGCGGGTATTGGTAAGGCAACATATGAGCATCCAGTAAACTCTTCATACGATGTTGTTAACAATGCAGTAGCAACAAGATGGGAAAGAAGAGAAGATACTGGTTACAAGTTTGGACTTTCATATAATAACGATGAGTCTCTAAGACTCTCTCTAGATTATGTGACACATACAGAAGCTAAAGAGACAGGTTCTCTTCTAGAGACAGCTGCTTCTGCTCAAGCTCTAGTAAAACTTCCAAAGAATATTCTTATTGAAGCTGAAATTGCTTACTCTAAAGCCGGTGAAGAGGCATGGAATACTTCTAGAAGTGGTAACTGGTTTAGCACAACAACACCATTTCAACCTGTATATGCTGATAACTCAAGCAATATTCAAGACTGGGTTGGAAAATCTGATATGGCCTATGCACTTAAAGTCGGAATGGTTCTTGAAAATCAAACACCATACTTCTTTGTTAGACACCAAGGTGAACATTTCATCTTCATCGAAAGAGAATCAGCTCACAGACTTAGAACAGCTGATGATTCACTTTCACACGGTGGACTTCTTAGATACGGGATTGGTTCAAAGATTAGAGCTGGTAACTTCTCTATTCAACCAGAGTTCGAAATCTTAAAGGCGAAGAATCCTGTTTTCACAAGTTCTTCTGACCTTAGAGCAGACAGAATTAACAGCTCATTCGTAAAAAATGACTACTTACTATACTTAGAAGTTAACTATGATTTTGATGGACACGAGCTTTTTAGCTTCTAGTCCTCTTTGGAGATCAAATGAGATCATTATTATTAAGTGCTCTAATTCTAACAACAGCGACAGGACTAACATCTTGTTCTAATGATAAAACTGTTGTTGGTAATGAGAATGAGTACATTGGACTTAGCACTGGACAGGCCGCGGATATCTCTTCAGCTATCAAGCAAGGAGAGCAAATTCTCAGACTGAATCAGCAAGGTAATATCCTGACGGCTTCAACGCCAACGGATAAAGAAGCTGTTCTTGTGTCTGTTAAAAAATCCCTCGCTTCACTAAGAAAGCTTCGTGTTGATAATTCCGATGTCGCTGCTGTTTCTCAGCTTCTACAACAAATCAAGCTTTTTAATGAAGCTGATGTTGAAGTGAGAGATGGAGATACAATTCCCGTCTTCTTTGACAAGATCGGAAAGGTAGCATTTTCACTTGCTCAGAAATTAGGAATTGATAGTGGTGATATAAAAGCGAGAGCTTACTTTAATGACTTCACTGATAGTATGGGAGCCTTCACTTTCCATAATGAAGGTTCGACTTGGGAGATTGGAGCAAGAAACGAAGATACAATGATTTCAACAGTTGGAACTGGAGAATCATGGTTACTCTCTCCTACTCTTAATCTTTCAGGTGCAGGTGCTGCTGATTTCGAATTTTCGCATCAAACAAATTACCAAGATAAATCTCCAAATAGAGCTGATATCCTTAAAGAATCATTCAAAATTCTTGTAAGTAGAAACTACGTAAAGGGTGACCCAACTGCAGATGGAGTCGTCTGGGAAGAGCTTAATGAAAAAGATTTACTTGATGGAACATCTGCACTTCCAGCAGGAGAAATGTTCCATACAATCAATACAAAATATAACCTGAATGATTTTGTTAACGAAAAAGTAACAATTGCTTTTAAATTTTCTCCTCAGTCAGGAAATAGCAGAGCGAGCTGGAGTATTTATAACTTCGCACTCAACACTCAAGTGGTTCTGGATCAAATAGTAAGGCGTGAAGTTCCTAAAAGTTATCAACCAAAGAAGAACTTTGATACTTCACTGGATGGTTTCCTAACTCTTGGTTCTCCTGAGTGGGAACATGGAAGCTTTAGAGGAAATGGGTACGCACTTGTAAAAACAAGTAATCAACAATCAGGATACCTACTAAGTCCTAGAATTAAATTTACTGAAGCAAAAGATGCGACAATTATTCTCGGACACATTGGTCAAAGACTTCAACAAGAGAATATTGTTGTTAAAAAGAGTTATGACTATAAAGGTGGCGACATCAACTCTGCAACTTGGGTTGATGCTGGAATGGTTTTTGGAAAGAACTACTCTGCTAACGACAAGTTCTACTCTAGCTTTATCACTAAGATCAAGATTTCAGAAGAAGATGCAAATAAAGCATTTACACTAAAGTTCTTTATCAAAGAATCAAGCTACACTGATAATCAGGTTTGGGAGCTTGACTCATTTGACATCCAAGGGACACTTGGAAGTGTTGAATATCAAGACTTATCTGAACCAACAGACTCATCACAAGTAACATATACAGCAATCAAGACCATCGCTGATGAGACACTTAGAAAATCAATCTCTTGTGTAGATAAGAGAGGTAAAACTATTGATGTCTTAAGAGTTTATGATGATGTTTCAAAATTCAATGTTCACAATTGTGCTGACAAAGAAGAAGCCTTCAGCTTCGTTGGAACTCAGGTCCTGAACAAGTCTGATTTAAATGGAAAACTGACAATTTCTCAAATCTTTGATTTTGCAAATGAGACTAGTATTAATTCTGCAAAGATCCTGATTGTTCCAGAGTCTGTTAACACTGCGCAAGCCGTTGAGTCAGCACTCCAGAATCCTGGATCTGTAGGAACTCTTTTTGATGTGACAATTCAAGAAACAGTTAAAGATATTGATCTAACAAGCTTACCAGATTCTTTTAGAGTTATCTTTGCTTACAAGCCATTCTTTGTTGATGGTAAGGCAAAGTACTTCACTTGGAAGATCAACGGTATCAATCTAGGAGATAAATAATGAAGGCCTTTAATAGTATACTACTAATCATTGTAGCTTCTTCGGTACTCCTAGGATGTTCTGATCAAAAGTCATATCGACTGACTGATGGAAATGTCATCATCAATGGTGAGAATGCACTTAACTCTTCATCAACAGCTGGAAACCTTATGGCCACAGCGATAAAAGAAGTAAATGATTTAGATGTTGTTCTCTACCCTTCAGAAGATATAGGTAACGCAGAAAATATCATGTCACTTTCGGCCAATCCTGAAAATAATATGATCTCGTCGATTCAGGGACTCTTCCCACAATATGGACAAAGGGATCAATTTAGAATTGGGACGATGAAAGGAAAAGATATTAAGGCCTTTATCTACGAAAGAGCGACAGAGAAGTACACAAACCCATTTCAGGTTGCAGGGCTTAAATATCATATTCACTTTGTCGGTGGTGTACCAAGGTTTAAGAACTTTTCAGAAAGAAGAGGACCTCTTCAAGACAATAAAAGATACAAAATTGCAATTAGTGAATACTACTACAAGAATGGTGAAGTTTTCCCAAGATATGAATATAGAAACTCAATGAGTTATAGATTCAGATTCTCAGGAAGAAAAGTTTCTGCCAGAAAGTCGCTTGAAACATACCTTAGCCAACTTGAGGAAATGCCTCTTCTTATCGAAGAGCGTGGAAAAGTGACGACATATGAGATTGGAGATGCGGGAAGACTTACAATCCCTCAAATTCAAGGAACAAAATTTATGTCGGCCCATTACGGGAAACGCGTTACAACAAGAGGTGTAATTACTTCTGTTGCCAATGTTTCATGGTTCCCAAAAGGACTGGAAATCTACATTCAAGATCCAAATGGTGATGGAAATCCAAAGACATCTGATGCGCTTATGGTTTACATCCCAACGAATAACCCATTCTACAAATTTCTAGAAAAAGCTCCGGACTACAAGATTGGAGATATGATTGAAGTAAGTGGTGTTATTTATGAAGGAATTAGACCAACAGGACTTAGTTTAACTTCTATTAGAAATGTCACAGACCTAAAAGTACTGAGCAGTGGGAATACTCTTCCTGAGGCTACTCTAATTGGAGAAGGTGGTAGAAAAATCCCAACGAAAGTCTTCTCTAACTATAATGGTGACCTGAATCTAAAGGCAGAACTTGATTTGACTCAAGCTCTAGACTTCTACGAAAGTTTAGAAGGTATGAGAGTTGCTGTGAACAATCCAAGAATTCTTGGTTTTAGAGGTGGAAAAACAGACGTAACAGATAAGAACGCTAAGAGACACTTAACTCTTTACGCAAGAGCTGATGGTCATAGAGTTTCAGATAATGAAACGAAAACAGGTGGAATTATCATCAATGAAGATACTGATGACTTCAACCCTGAGATCTTCTCTATTGCGACAAGTGATCACACAAAGAGACTTGAGATGAATCACTACTACAAAGTTGGTGATACAATTAATGGTCGAGTTGAGGGTGTCTTCACTTACCTAAAGAACTTATTTGGTGGTGGTGAGTACACACTGGTACTTCCAGAAGAACAACAACCGATGAACGATATTACAATTCGTAGAGATGGTTTCAAGTTTTCTGACAGACCTAAAACAACTTTAATTTCTGATGAGAACTCACTGACAATTGCGGCATTTAATATTGAAAACCTACCAGGAACAAAAGCGGCTGAAGAAAGAGTTCAAAACCTAGCAAGAGTTATTGAGACAAACCTCAAGTGTCCTGACATCTTAACTCTCGTTGAGGTTCAAGATGACAATGGAGAGAACTATAATGGTGGTTCATCTGCCTTTAGAACTCTAAATAAAATTATCACAAACCTTAATTGTAATGCGAACTACCAGATGGCGAATATCGACCCTGTCGTTCATGCAGAAGGTGGTCAACCAGGTGGGAATATTAGAGTTGCTCTAATTTACAAGGCCGATAAAGTTGGCTTTCCAGCTCGTTTAAATCCAAACCCTCTTGCAACAACAGTTGTAATGAGCAATGGATCAATTAGTAATAACCCAGGAAGAATTTATCCTCATGATCCCGCATTTAGAAACTCTAGAAAGAGTATAATCGCTGAGTTTGACTTTAAGGGTGAAAAAGTTTTCGTGATCGGTAACCACCTTAACTCTAAGCTTGGAGATAGAGACAGACATGGAGCAATTCAACCATTTATCTCTGGTTCAGAAGCGAAGAGGGTTCCAAAATCAAAGAAGCTTAATGAGTTTGTAAATATCATCAAAAAGAAAAATCCAGGTGCTCACGTATTTGTTATGGGTGACTTCAATGCAAATATGAATGAAGGATCAATGAAAGTTCTTGAAGGTGATATTTTAGTCAACATGATGAGAATGCTTCCAAAGAAAGAAAGATACTCAACAAACCATAATGGTAACTCTCAACCTCTAGATTATATTTTCTCAACAAAAGAAATCCTAGAAAGAGATGCAAGATTTGAAGTTCTTCACATTAACTCTGATTATATGGGTAGAACATCAGATCACGATCCAGTTATCGGTAAGTTCAATTTCTAAAAATGAATGAGTTAAATTGATAATAAAAAAGCCTCCGAATGGAGGCTTTTTTTAATTCATAGCTGCAATATATGTAACCCATGATTCACAATTTTCTTCTTCCTTACAAGGATAGAAATTTCCATCCCCTGTACCGTCATCATCTGTTCT
>NZ_AUNJ01000029.1 GCF_000447775.1 Bacteriovorax sp. DB6_IX | reverse complement strand
ACGGCCTGTTCGGCCAAGTCTGAATGGGCCTTTGGAAATAGTGGTAGAATATTTCTAAACTTCTTGTACTCAAGTGTGACATCCCTTGTGATAGAGATCACTTTGTCACAGAGTTTTATAAGGTTTTCTGAGACACCAACTGTTTGAACATACTGATGAATAATAAGCACTGAGCGAATTTGATTAGCAATAATTTTCTTGGCCGAGAGTTTTGGACTATCAAAAATAATGAGTAGCTTTTCAATACCGTCTTCTAAGAATTTCAAGTATTCATTCTTTTGAAGATAGAGAAACTTTACATTCTTCTTGGCATAAGCATTAATATCACTATGAGAGTATCTCTTATTTGCAGAGATAATTTTT
>NZ_AUNJ01000028.1 GCF_000447775.1 Bacteriovorax sp. DB6_IX | reverse complement strand
GATATAGTATTCGGAGTCTAGTTCAGATCTTGTTGATGTTGTTTTTCTGTCATAGGCATCAAGCATTGTCGCTTGGACTTTCTTTTTTCTTCTCATATTTTTTAAAATATTAATTACTTTTTCAACCACTGTTCCTCCTTTGGTTAAGAGCATTATGGCATTTTTATATATAAATTTTAATTACTTATTTATGTATGTATATATAAACTAAAGTTTATATGGACGGTGTGAAAGACCGTTCAAGTGAAAGACTCGGTTATTAATGGGCATTGAGTGGTCATGATTTGCATCAAAAGCGGTGAAGAGTTATTATTGTTATGAGAAAAATATGTAATAGTAACAGCTTAGCTTGTTACTTATTCTTTCTTAGGAAGAGAGGGAAAAATGGCTGGAGCCCCAAAAGCTGGTGGTAAATCAGGACTCATACAATATAAACCGGGTGATATCATGTTCAATCAGAACGACCCGGCAGATTGTCTTTATATTATTCAGAAAGGTCAAATAAGACTCTTTGTTCCTAAAGGAAAGGGCTTTGTTGATATAGCTATTCTTAGATCTGGTGAAGTTATTGGAGAGATGGCCTATTTTGATTCTAAAAGTGCACGAAGAAGCTGTTCTGCTTCAGCTATCGTCACAACAGAAGTCATTCGTGTTTCTTTTAAGGCTTTTGATAAGGCCATGAGTGGATTAAACCCTTGGTTTAAGACAATTGTAAATACTTTAGCGGACCGACTTAGAAAAACTAATGATAAGGTTAGAGAGTTAGAAAATAACTCTGTTGGCTTTGGTACTGGTGGAAAAGTTAGTACTTATAAATTCTTTCATACCGTAGATCTTTTGAAAATTCTTGGTACATTGTATTTAGTAGGAAAGACACATGGTGAAGAAGTTGATGGAAAACATCAAATTCATATCAATAAACTTAAGTACTACCTCTACGATATCTATGCCATTCAAGAGATTAAATACGAAGAGCTTATTAATGTTTTAAAAGAAGAGCATTATCTCACTTTGGCAAATGATGAAGATAATCTTCCTAAAGTCGTCCAGTTTCATGATTTAGAAGGGTTGAGGAGTATTATCGTTTTCCTTAACCAGGAAAGAATGAAAGAAGATGAGAAGAAAATGAAAGTCTCTGCTAAGTGTGAAAGGGTCTTAGGTAAGATTATTGAACAACTTAGAGCAAGAGGAGAGCAGGCCGATAGAGCTGGAGTCGATATTAGTGCTATTCTTGAAGAGTTTAAAGAAGCTCAAGTAGGAATTACTGATGAAGATTTAACTGATGCTATTAAAGTCGGACTTTGCGATGATCTTGTCGTTGGTGATTATAATAAGCTAACTTGTACGGTTTACTATAAGAAGCTTCTTAAAGTATTTCCGGCCTTACGTTTACAAAATGCGATTGAGGCACATAATGCAAAGAAGGCCGGTGGTAATAAGTACGCTTAGTTAGAATCTCTATAAGTTACTTGTACCGTTGATTTATTACTGTAGACTGCATTTCCATAAACTTTTAGAAAGTAACCTGATTTTGATAGAGCAGGCGTTTTCGGAGTGTAGTCTCCACGTCCTTGAATTCTGATATTGAAATTACTCATCCACTGTGGTTGTCCACCAGATTTTACTAACTCCCAACCATTTGCTCCACCTTGTGGAACAATCTGTCCGTTGATTTTAAGAACGATTGTTGATTCATTTGGCTTATCTGCAAGATGAACATAACCATAGTAAGAATCAGGTTCTGAATAATTGACAAGTAAGCAGGCAGGATAAGTTACCTTTGCATCTCCAAATAACTCGATAACCCTTCCAGTAAAAGATTCACCCGCTGTTGGTAAGAATCTAGTATTAACTGTTGTTGGACTATTAATAATTCTGTATCCCGAAATAGGGTTACCACTTGAGTCCATATCATTCTTTCCAGTTGAGTCTCTTACAATAGAAACACTATTTGGAATTTCGGCAAAAGTAGAACCATTGGACATGACAACTTCTAGTGAAGCTGGGTCAATTTCTGTCGATGTATCACTTGTGATTGGCCAGTACTTATAGACGTGAGCAATAACCGCATCTTGAATGGCATTATTGACTCCATCAAAGAGATAGGCAAAGTTACCGCGACAGATATTAAAGTGATCTGAATGTTCCTCTGGATTAACAACAACCGCTGGAGGTGGAGTAAAACCATTTGTATATGGAGTACTGTAAAGATATTCAGATACGGCCTTATAGACATAGTTTTGCGTTAGTTGGCTTGAAACAGAACATGAATTCTTATCAAAGAGCGCAGAGATAGAAATATATCTCATCATTGTAGAATCTAATTTTGGCGCGTTAGAACAACTCGAATTAAAAGTTGAAAATTCGCTATCATAAAGTCCTGTCGAGTTATCGTAATTACCTCTCATACAAAGAAGGTCATGGGCCTTAGCCTTTGCATAACGAGTCTGTCTTCCAGGGTTAAAGCAATAACTACAACCATCTTCTTCCCAAGAGTTATCATCATCATTAGACATCGTAATAACTAAAGTATAGGCATTTGGTCTAAAAACTCCATTTGTTTGGTTTGTTCTGATAAGGTCTATCGCTCTTTGAGCACCTGATTCTTGAGAGCCTTGAACTCTTGGGAACTGACTTAGGTAGCTTGAGGCATAAGACTTATTAATTGTTGTAATTCCACTTCCTGGATTATGACCAGAACGACTAAAGAAAGCGGTATTTGAGTTCCCTGTTCCAAGTAGGGGCGCCATCATGACGTTATAGTCAAACCTTTCACTAATGTGATTGATGACACTATTTAAGGCGGCCTTTGTTTGGTCGTTTAGATAGATACTACTTGTTGAGTTGTCCCAGAGAAAGAGAAGATCAACTGGTGGCCTAACATAGGTGAACTGAGCACAGGACTGTGAAGAACCTGATTTCTTTTCACTGATTGTTGTAGTGTCCGTACTAGTCGGAGGAACGAATTCCTCTTTAGCACACGAGTAGAAAATTAATGTCAATATTACCAAAATTAGTCGTTTCATAATCTTATTATCGGGAGTCTGAGTAAAAAACTTTAGTAATTGAAAATGTGGAAGTTTTTAACACCGATTTCCCTTGGAAATTCAACAGGTTAAAATAGAAATAATAGCGTATATGGAGAATCAAAAATGACGAAATGGTATTATGTTGAAAATGGTGAAAGAGTTGGTCCTGTTGAGGAGAATGAGCTACAAGCTTTAGTTGAAAATGGTGGACTTGCTTCTGATGGATATGTTTGGAAGAAAGGTTTTGAAAACTGGACAAAACTAGAAGAAGTAGAAGAGCTTGCACACCTTTTAGAGAAGCCAACACAAATGCCTCCGGCCATGAATGATATGCCTCCTGTTATTGATGAGTCTGAAGTAAAGTCCTTTAGCTGGGAAGAGTTGTCTGCAACGGATAAAGTGATCTCAATTAAGATAGGACTCGATCGCGGTGGAGAACAAATTGAGTATGGACCATATACGCTAAATGAATTGAAAAAAGCATATGATGAAAATCGAATCAACGATAAAACACTTGTCTACATTCCTGGAATGAAAGAGTGGATTTTCCTAGCAGAGACGCCTGTATATGAAAGTGTTTTTGGTGGACTACCTCCAGCGATTGATGAAGTTGAGAAGAGAAGAGATATTAGAAAACCATTTGTCGCGAGAATGTTCTTCCATGACTCTAAAGAAGTTTTTGAAGGTGTCTGTCGTGATATTTCTGTCGGTGGAATGCAAATTTTAGTTTCTGATTTTCCATGTGATATTGGCGACGAAGTGACGTTAAATGTGCACCCTGATAATGATAACTATCATTTTGTGGCCACAGGACTTGTGGTGAGAAGGCTTGAAGCAAATCAAGGTTTTGCTCTGAGATTCGTAGATTTATCTAATGAAGCAGAGAGGGCAATCTCAAGCTATGTCGAAACAAATTAAGACTGTAAAGTCAGAGATAGCGCATCTAAAACTCAAAAAGCCTGGAGAGAGCCTTTACGTAAAGTTCTATGGAATTGAGGAATTTGAGACACAGGTGATTTTCTTTCATGATGTTGGAGAGTATCATGATCGCTACTTAAACTTTTCATCTTTTTTAAACCAAAGGCAAATAGGATGCACGTTTATCGATATGCGTGGACACGGCTTAAGCAGTGGAACACGAGGACATGTTGATGACTATCATCAATTTAAATCAGATTATGAATTGTTCTGGACCAAGTTCAGTTGTCGTTTTGAAAATAAAAAAATAATTTGCATAGGCCATGGGGTAGGAGCACTGGTTGCAACCATGTTTATGTTGGGTGTTTCTGACGTTTTAGGAGTGGCCTTAATTAATCCCACTGTCGATTTCAAAAAGAACAAGACATTCCATATTGAAGAATTTGTGGGAAAAAAGTCTATTTTTGATAAATTGAGAATTAGTGCAAACTTCACCGGTGATGACATTACGATGGAGAAAAGTCTTGCTCAAAACTATGATCACGACCCTCTAGTAAACAAGAAAATCACTCTTGGAATGTATAAATCTTTACTTGAGCTTTTTACTTCGGTTAAGAAAGCATCATATTTTATCAATCGACCATTATTCTTTGGGCTAGGGCTTGAGGATAATGTTGTAGACATGGAAAAAAGCCTCTTATTCACTTCTAGCTTTGATGAAAAACTAGTAACTTTGGCAAAGTATGAAGACTTAGGTCACGAATTTTTTAACGAAATAGATCGAGACAAGGGCTTTCAAGATATTTATAATTGGATAAAGAATTTAAAATAAATGGGTGAATCATGAATAAATTTCTATTAGGAACACTATTAATTACATTAGCTTCTTGCGCTTCTTTGAATAAGAATATGACAAAGAGTGGAGATGCTAGAATTACGGGTGGTGTTTATAAGAATAGCTCATGGAGTAGCTCTTTAGAGTTTAAACGAATTTCTTGGTATCATGAGCTCACTCTTTTATTCGACTCGCTCTACGCCTATGTACCCGAAGAGAGTGAGTTTAGAACGTGGTTCTCTGCTGATGAGAGAAGAAGAATTCGTGACTGTGCTCAAATTCTTGTTACTATAAATTATGCTTTTGATTCAGAGAAAATATCTCATGCTTTGTTTAATTCTCAAATTAGAGAAAATAAATACCACCAAATTGCTGCTCCAAGTTTTGTAAGATCTCTAAAAATGCACCCAGATTATCAAGATCTGTCACTTTCTCTTCATAAAGTGAATTTGTTTTGCCAAAAGACAAAGCTAGAAGACCCTATTTTTATTAACTTTCCTAATTTTAAAGAGCTAAAGCTCTAAAAAATCTTTACTTAGAGCTAAAGAGGAAACCTTATTACTCCGATAAATATTAATGAAGGAGCATCAAGGTATGGCCGAGGAAAGAAAATTTGATCGATTCGGACGTTATTTAATTTTAGATCACCTCGTTGATGGAGGTATGGCAAAAATTTGTCGTGCAAGATTCTTAGGGGAGCAGGCTGATAAAGTTGTGGCCATTAAAATGGTTCAACCTCAGTTTTCTAAAGATGAGTCGTTTAAGACAATGTTTATGGATGAGATTAAGACCACGTTTGGTCTTTTACACCCAAATATTGTTCAGACCTATGACTATGGATTACAGAACGACCAACTATTCGTTGCAATGGAATATTGTGATGGAAGAAATTTAAAAGAATATCTTGATCAACTCAAGAAGAGAAATTTTGTCTTCCCTGTGGAGATTTCAGTTTATATTACAATTCAATCTTGTCAGGGGCTACACTATGCCCATACCTTCACTGATAAGCTAACAGGAAAGCCTGCTAATATTGTTCACAGAGATATTTCTCCTCACAATATTATGCTAACTTTTGATGGCTCGGTTAAAGTCATCGATTTCGGTATTGCGAAGTCAGAAACAAATTCAGAAGCAACACAAGCTGGTACAATTAAAGGTAAACTTTCTTATCTTGCTCCAGAATATCTTGATGGACATGATCTCGATCCAAGATATGACCTCTTTGCGGTAGGTATTACTCTGTGGGAGATGCTATGTTCTAGAAAGTTATTTAAAGCTTCAAATGATTTAGCTGTTCTTAAAAAAATTCAAGAATGTAAGGTTCCAAAGCCATCTTCGATCAATCCAAATGTTCCTGAGGAACTAGATAAGATTGTAATGAAGGCGCTACATAAAGATCGTAATAAGAGATATCAAACTCTAGAGGAGTTTGGTAGAGCACTTAATAAGTTCCTATACTCAACATATCCAGACTTTAATGCTTCAGATCTATCTTACTTTGCTAAAGAGCTATTTAAAGAAGAAATTAAAAAAGATAGAGAAAGACTTTATCAATTTGGACAAATTGATATTAAGCCATATCTAGAAGATATGAAAAGAGAGCAAGAAGGGGAGGAAAGGCCCTTGAAGCTACTCAAACTAGTATTAGTAATGGAACAGGTCAGAGAAGGCTCAGGAACAGGTTCTTGACTTTGGTTTTGATGATGATGCTGATCAAGGCATTACTGTTGAGGACGCTTCTTCAGGTGGTTTTACTCAGTCTGAAGTTACGATTGGGAATAAGAAAGTTGATTTAACGAGGTCTAAGACTAAAGTTAAAAAGCTTGATATCAAAGATAAAACAAAGAAAACTAAGATAAGAAGAGTGAAGAAAAAGAAAGACCGCCAAAAAATCAAGCGGTGGAATTGTGGCTGCTCTAGTTGCCGGTATCGCCCTTCTTGGTGGATTCTATATACTTTAAAAATCCAGACGTGGTAACAATGACTGGTGGACCAGCACAAGTTGCTCAAAATAATGTGAGAACTCCTGGTAGTGCAACAAATAAAACCACTAAGACTAAGGCAAGAAGATTGGCCAAAGTTAAGGTTAAAAACTTTGAAAGAAGAGTTGATAAGCTCTATGTAAATGGAAAAGAAACGAAAGTTGATGTTTTCAATACATTTGAAGTGAAAGAAGGCGCAGGATATGTTGTGCGTGTAGAAACACCTAAGAGAGAACATTTCGTTGCAAAAGATCTATCATTTAGAAAAGGTGCAGAGAATATTGTTGAAATTGAACCAACTCCTGAGGCACGATTTGGTTACCTCATGACTAGTCGAGCTTGTTTTCATGGAAGTATTTCTTTTGAACTCTATGGAGAAAATAGAGTCGAGAGAGTTCCTATTGGGATGAAGCCTGGGATTCGTTTTCCAACTGACTTTTCTGAAGAAGTTTCTAAAGAAAAAGAATATGAAGTCTTTATACAAAAGGGGAATTCAGGCCCTAAGAAGAGTGTGAGATTTACGATTCGAGAATTTAGTGTCGTTGATTTATGTAAGTTAATATAAAAAAAGCCC
>NZ_AUNJ01000027.1 GCF_000447775.1 Bacteriovorax sp. DB6_IX | reverse complement strand
ANGTGAAATGATTAGTGCAAATATCTTGTTTCCCATGGACAGATTTATAGCAGAAATCAGTGGCAATATGTTTTATTTGGTAAACTTTACATATTGAGTCATTTTGACTTAATTTAATTCTAATTTTCGCTAGAATAACTGCATGAAATCCATTCTCCTTCTTATATTAATCCAGGCCGTGGGCTTTGCACGCTATGATGACACTTTACCTAAAGGTGTCAGGCTAATGGCCGTGAGGCAAGTGCAATCAGATAAGGTCGATGAGTTTCATAATCTTACGGGAACAAAAGAGGGGTATTCTGTTGATTTCAAACTCGATTCACGATCTCTTGGCCAAATTGATATTGTTAATGAGTATGTTCTAAAGGATCTCAAGCGAACAAGTCCGGCGGCCTATGAAAAATTAGTAGCAGCGGAATATCGCTTCGATGTGAAGGCCAATGTTAATGTTACTGGGATAGGTTTTGGTTATGGTCTTACAAGTAGCCTCACTGTCTATGGAGTCATTCCTTATTACAGAGCTTCTGTCGATGTCGAACCTAAGAGAACAAAGGGAAATAATTATAGCGAAGTAAATAGCGAGATTAGTGGTAGTTCAAATAAAGTTGGATTGGTCTTGGATATGAATTCTTTACCAGATGTTGATGAAGGATTAGTTCAGTCTGCAGTACAAAACTATTATGGTTATCAGGCCCTCGGAAAGTGGGAAGCTTCAGGTTTAGGTGATATTGAATTGGGAATTAAAAAGAGATTCTCTTCTTGGAAGGGTGGTGGGGCTCTTTATTCTCTTGGACTAATTCTACCGACAGGAAGAGAGGATAATCCAGATATTATACAAGATGTCGGCTTTGGTACTGGACATTGGCAGGGCTTTGTCGAGGCCGGAGTTGGACAAAGTTATAAGAAGAGTGACCTTAACTTTTACACTAGGTTAAAACACTCGCTACCAAGAACAAAGAGGCTTAGACCTTCATCTACAAACTCTGATCTAACAGATGAAAGTTTAGATTTTTATATTCAGCCAGGTTTGGCAATTACCATTTCACCATCCCATACATATCATCTGACAAGCTGGTGGCAGATCCATTCTGGAATTACCTATAAGAGGAAACTTGAAGACAATTATGAGTCATCAAATACCTACTATGATCAAAAGTTAGAGGCCATCACATCTTGGGAGACAACTGAGTTGAATCTTGGAATCGATTTCTCTACCGTAGATGCCTTTAAAAAGAAAGAATTCTTGGCGCCAGGTAGTATCGGAATCAAAGTCGATAAAACTCTCTCTGGGCGCAATACTCCTTCTGTCACTCTCTATTCAGCGGAGATGAGACTCTACTTCTAAGCTCTTGCTAAGCTCGGCTAGGAAAGCTTTTCCCACCCATGAAAAAAAAACTAAAGTATGAAAAAATGATGTTGTGCGTTATTTTAAAAAAAGCACGTGGAGTTTATTGAATGATTGAATTTTTAAACGGACTACAGCCAGGAGCAATGCCAGAAGGACTTACAAGTTCTAAGGGCGCTGGTACATCAGCAGAGGCACAGGCCTTAGCGGGTGGTTCGGAATTCGGTAAACTTCTTGATCAAATGAAAAAAGGTGGAGCTAGTGATTCTGACTTACTAGCAATGATGTCTCAGAATATGAAAGGTGGACAGGATGTTGCCGTTCATAATGCTTTAAAGCAGGGATTAGATCAGAACCTTGAAAATATGATGGCGGTTGAAGGTGAGGGATTATCACCTGAAATGCTTGCTGACCAAATCTTATCTACAGGTGAAGCAGAACAAACTGGTAAGGCGACACTTGAAGGTGAGTTAGCTCAAAATCTTCAGCAAGCTAAGACTCCTAATCAGCTAAGAATGTCGTTACCAAAAGGGGTTATGACAAACCAGGCTGCTGAGTTAGAGCAGGTATTACAACCAAATGAATTAACAAATGTGAAGACTCCTGAAATGAAAGGAGCCCAAACTAATGCAGCGGTGACTGACATGAAGTCAGTACTTTCAAATGCTCAAAACGGGCAGGAAGTAGATGCAAGGATTGCGCCACAGCTTCATTCTTTTTCACCTAAAAAGGGAAAGGGAACTTCACAAACTCAGATTCATTACTCTGAAGATTTCATGACTCAAAGAATTGAGCAGAATGGTTCAGAAAAACCGAAAATTGTTGGTAATCGTAAAGCGATGAATATGTTCCAACAAGAGCAAAGTGTCTTAAGCGATACTGGAATTATTAAAAAGAAGTCCGCCACTGAGATGAATATTGGAAAGATGGACTTCGACACATCTTCTAAAGAAAAGGTTTCATCAAAGTTTGATAATATTCAAGCGGTGAGTGAAACAACAACGAACTCAGGTGAGCAACAAGCTGATAAATTAGCGACATTAATGACTCCTAAGACGCAAACTCTGACAGCAGTATCAACTGCCGGAAGTGATGTTAAAGTCTTAGATCTTTCATCTGTAAAGAATCCAGAACAACTACTTAGTGAAATCTCTAATTATATTGAAAACTCTCGTATCCAACACGGTAAAGAAATTGAAGTCATCGTAAAGCATAATGACTTAGGACAATTTAAAATCAACGCCCAAAAAGGGAAGGGGGATTTAATTGATCTTAAGATTATTGCGAATTCAGATGAAGCTCATAACTTCTTCAATAAGAATGAAGTTAGTCTACTAAAGACGTTGAGTACTCAAGGGGTAAAAGTTGCCGATTTCAAGCTTTCAATGGGTGAATCAAGCTCTACAAGCTCGAATGGGAACAATTCTTCCGATCAAAATTCTACTGGAAATGGACAAGGATTTGCGAGAAACTATAATAGCGGTGATGATATGAGCCGTGACGGTAGACAGAGACGTCAACAACTCTGGGATCAATATAGAGAAAGACTAGGTGCTTAATGGCAGAAATCGGTAGACCAAGACAGGCAAATCCATTTTCTAAAATTTCTATGGCTCCGGCCGAATACAAGAAGAAAAAACTACAACAAGAAAACGTTGGAGAGCAGCTTAATAGGCTAGCTGGTTCAGAACAAGACGAAAAACAATTCGTTGATAGAAAGAGCCACAACAAACTTGGTAAAGATGGTTTTTTAAAACTTCTTTCTCACCAATTATCAAATCAAGACCCATTAAAGCCAATGGATCAAAAGCAATTTGCAGCTGACCTTGCTCAATTCTCGCAACTTGAGCAGCTAACAAATATGAATAAGAAGATGGATGCTATGAATAATAATGCTCCTCAAGAAACAAAGTTCTATGGAGCTAGTTTCTTAGGTAAGGAGATTATGACTAAGGGTGCGACTGTTCATTACAATGGGCAAGATACTCAAACAGATATTCCATTTTTCTTAGAGAAAGCAGCTAAGAATGTTCTTGTAAATATTTACGATTCTAAGAGACAACTCGTGGCCCGTATTGAAGGTGAAGATCTTGGTAGGGGACAACAACGTCTAAATTGGAATGGTAAACAACTTGATGGCGTAAGAGCGACTAAGGACGATTACTCTATTGAAGTAAGAGCATTTGATAATGAAATGAATCCATTTAAAGCAGAAACAAAATCTACAGGGGTTGTTGCAGGTGTTAACTTTGTTAATGGTGAAACAGTTCTAACTCTTTCTAATGGAAAAGAGGTTTATCTTAGAGATGTAGATAGTTTTAAATTACCTTCTGCTAAACAAAATAGTGCTACGCAGCAAAATATGCATGGCTTGAAAAAGAATGCAGCTGCACAGTATAATAATATTAACGAACAAATGTAGTTTTGGAATAATCCAAGCTACCGCTTTGTCTCAAAAGTTGTAAGAGATGGTAGATAACAAAGTCTCAAATTTTCTCATCCCAAATGTCAGCAAAGTTCCTGGTAACAAGAAGGTTGACCTGCGCGATCGTCTCGGTGGTGCTGAAGGTGCAGAGAATCGTGACGAGTTTAAGAACCTTCTAAAAACTGAGATTGAGTCTGAAATCAAAGATGTTCAGGCCCAGCATGGAATTAATCTTTCTGTTCATGCAGCAAAGAGATTAAAAGAGAGAAATCTCGATTTAGACACTAATGAGTTTTTTAAGCTTAGAGGTGCAATGGAGAAGTTAAGAACTAAAGGTGGTAGAGACTCTTTAGTTATTACGGATAAAGCTGCATACATTGTCGATGTGCCAGGTAACAAGGTTGTGACTGCCATAGACAAGGGAAGTATACAGGAAAACGTATTTACAAAAATTGATTCGACTGTCGTAGTTTAGAGAATTGAGAAACAAGCTGGTCCTTTCCGGAAGCTTCGTGTGAGCCTGTCGTTGTTCGCACATTCATCAAAAATCAATTCCTATTTCTATCGACGAGTTTATTTAGTCTAGGAGGGACGATAGATGGGTATTTTAAGATCTTTTAACATTGGTGTATCTGGTTTAAACGCTGTTGGACAAGGTATGGGTGTTATCTCGGATAACATTGCTAACTCTGGTACTACAGGATTTAAATCTTCAAGAGCCGAATTTCAAGATGTTCTAGCCGTATCACTTAAAGGTATTGATGGTGGTGACCAATTTGGTGCAGGTGTTAAGCTTTCACACATTAAACCAATCATGACTCAAGGTGATGTTACAAGAACAGAATCTATTACAGACCTAGCTATCAACGGTGACGGTTTCTTTAAAGTTGAGGCACCATTTGGACCAGGATTTACAAGAGACGGTTCAATGCACTTTAACAAAGAAGGTGAGCTAGTTAACCCTGATGGATATAAAGTTGTTGGTTTCAAGGCAAATGCTGAAGGTGATATCACAACTAAAGAAGGGCCGATCAAGCTTGGTAACACAACGATCCCAGCTCAAGCAACAAAGAACGTAAAAGTAAGTATGAACCTTGACTCTAGAGCAGAAGTTAAAGAGTTCAACCCTCTAAAGCCAGAAGAGACTTCAAACTTTTCTAACTCAATGACTGTATATGATAATGTAGGTACAGCAAGACTAGTAACTGTATTCTATAACAAAACTGCAAATAACAACTGGACGTATAGAGTTATGGCCGACGGAAGTGATGTAGAAGGTGGTCAACCAGGTGTAATGTCTGAAATGGCAAATGGGCAACTTCTTTTCAACGACAAAGGTCAACTCCAACAAGAAGTCGAAGGAACAAACTCTTTCAACTTTAATAAAGGTGCAGCACCAGATCAAAAGATTACTTTCAACTTTGGTGAGTCAATCACTGAGGGTGGTGATGGTACTGATGCTTCAACTCAGTATGGTTCTGGTTCAGCAATAGCGAGACACACGCAAGATGGTGCTTCTGCTGCAACTCTTTCTTCTCTATCATTTAATGACTCAGGTGTACTAACTGCAGTTTATGATAATGGTGAAGCTAGAGATATTGCTCAAATTGCAATGGCCAAGTTTGAGAACAACGAAGGTCTTTTCAAAGTAGGGAAGAACCTTTTTAAAGAATCAAGAAACTCTGGTCAAGCGGCAATGGGTAAACCAGGTGAAGCAGGACGTGGAGAAGTTCTTTCAAAGTCGATCGAGCTTTCAAATGTTGATATTGCTAATGAGTTCGTAAACCTAATGACGGCACAGAGAAACTTCCAAGCAAACGCGAAGACAATTGGAACAGCGGACGCCATGTTACAAGAAATCTTCAGAATGAAAGGTTAATAATTAATCCCCCCCAATAAATAGACTAAAAAGGGCCTGCTAAGACTTTTGTTGAAGCGGGCCCTTTTACTTTATATACTATTAGTATGAAAATTTTATTTAACACTTATACAATGGCATTTCAGCACCCAGGTGGAGGTGAGATTGTCATGTTAAAGCTCAAAGAGTATCTCGAGAAATTAGGTCATGAAGTAAAACTCTTTGATAAGTGGAATGATAAGATTGAAGATTATGACGTTATTCACGAATTCTCTCTTTTAGAATGGGAGATTTGGAAAGACTATAAAGAACTAGGAAAGCCTTTAGTTCTAACTCCAACGGCATGGCCTAGAATCGATTTTAAAACAAAGCTTAAAATAAAAATAAAAAAACAGCTGAGCTCACATAACTTAGCAAGTTTTTTAAATTATCCAGACATCATTTTACCGACAACATCAATTGAAAAAGAAAGGCTTGAAGAATTGTACGCCCTTTCTGATAAAAGGTTTCAAGTTCTTTATAATGGAATTGATAGAGTTCAATTTGATGATTTAAGTTTTAATTTAAGTGACTATCTTCTCTATGTTGGCTCAATTGCTAAAAATAAGAATCTGCTAAAAGCAATTGAAATTGCTAATTCAACTGGAAATAAACTCATTATTGTTGGAGCTGCGAAGCCAGGTCATGAAGATTACTATCGTGAATGTAAAAAATTCGAATCTCAAAATATTATTTTCTATGGTCCTTTAAAACAGGGAAGCCAAGAGCTTTATAGGTTGTACAAGAATGCTAAGTGCCTGCTTGTCTTAAGTGAGTTTGAAACATGTAGTTTAGTTTCAATGGAGGCGGGAAGTGTTGGGACTCCTGTTATTCTGACTAAGTTTGGTGGAACAAAGGAAGTCTTTAGAGATTTTGTTAATTATGTTGATCCCGACAATCATGCAGAAATTGTTGAAGCTCTAAGTCATCTCAAGAGTGGTCAACACCTGAAGGCTTATATTGAAGAAAACTATTATTGGGAAAATATCGCAAAGAAACTAGAAAGAATATATCAAGACTTACTAGATAAGAATTAGGAAATAGAATGTCAGAGAAAGAATTAAGTCCTATTTATGAGTATTTGGATTATAAACAGTATATCAATGACTTGATTTCTACTTATCCAAAAGAAGGGCGAGGAGTTTTTTCTAAACTCGCAAAATCAATAAATGTTTCTTCAGTTTTGATTTCTCAAATTTAT